>NZ_JBHVEE010000019.1:0-97791 GCF_042802415.1 Streptomyces sp. NPDC057486
GACAGAACCCCTCAGCAAGGTTCATCGTCCCAGGTCAGGAAGGCACTTTCGCGTTTCCGCCCCCAAGCCAGCCGTACTCAAGTGAAACGGCGAGGTTAGGTGTACTGACCCGTGAGGGGTACGGGCCTGCGTCCGCAGGCCGGGCCGGGCAGAGGGAAGGCTTCGCCGAGTGAGCGCGGTCGCGCGACCTCTGGGCCGCCCGGATCTCAGCCGCCGCTGTTCTCGGTGACGGTGGGGGCGGGGAGTTCGCCGGTGCAGGTGGCGCGACCGTAGGTACCTGAGGCGGTAGCGCTCTGGACGTGCCTGCCGCGGACGGCGAGGGCGCAGAGGGCCTGGCCTCCCTTGCCGTCGAGGGTGATGTTGACGCTGGGTGCCTTGCCGAACGGAACCCGGACAGACTTCTTCCAGGGGAGCTTGGCGGCTGGACGGGCACGCGCCGTGCGTCGACGGAATCAAGGACGTCTGTGGCCTGCCGGCAGGCAGCTCCTGCTTCCTGTGCCTCACCAACCCGAACCCGGGCAAGACGGCGCCGCGTGCGCGAAAGCCCGTCGTGGCGAACAAGGATCTCGACGGAGCGCTGAATCAGCTCTACGCGAGGGACTTCGTCAAGGACGGCGACCTCATGGGTGACGGAAAGACCACCACGGCGCTGCTGGACGAATACAACTCGGGCAAGCCGATGGGTGAATTCCACATCAAGAAGGCTTCCAACGCCATGGCCGGCCTGGCGAAGATCCTGGAGAACGACCGGAGGGGTCGGGCCGGGGACAAGAAGCTGAAGAATGCGATTCTGTCCGAAGCGGACCTGGAAATCGGCCAGCGCGAGTCAAAGGAACTCTGGAGCGCTCTCAATTCCAACGATGCGACCGGGGCAGTCACCCGGCACGTCCAAGGAAATGCAGAGATCCTCAAGGAGATCAACACCAACAGGGAGTCGATTCTCGGCACGAAGGCCCTGGAAGATCTCACCGGCCAGAAGTTCGCCGATCTTCATCCGCTGGCAAAGCAGGCGCCGGTGGGAGACGCCCCGAGGTTGCGCGGTGGCTTCAAGGCGTTCGGTCTGGTCGGCGGAGCGCTGAATGTGGCGCAGGCGCCCAGCTACATCGAGCAATACGGTGTGGTCGACGGCCTGACCGAGATATTCGTGGATTCCATCGATCCATTTGGTTTCCACCACGCGTTCGATCCGCCGCCTGTCACGGCCTAGTCGCACAGCGAATATTGGGCGGGAGCCTGTCCGGTGCAGCCGGGCGGGCTCCCGCCCTTCGACACGTTAATGACCGAGCGTGGTGAATGTTACTATCTGCCACGACTCCCCCTTCTCTACAGGTGGTTACATGCAGGCCATCCGGCTGGACTCCGTCGTTTCTGCTTATGTGCAGCAGGTACCGCGATCCCGTGATGTGCTCGAAGAAATCAGAACGAGCGACCCCGAACTCGTTGCAGAATGGGAAGCGGGACGAATTCCTGACTTGCTGGAGTTTCTACTGACGGCCTTCAGCAGGCCGATCCTCCTGCCTCTGCTGCGGAGCGGAGAGCCCTCTTCTGGTGATATCGATGCCTGCTTCGGCTACATCGAGGGGCTGTCATCGAACGAAAGCAATCATTTTCGGGAGTCGATGGTCTTCGGCGTCTTCGAACAATTTCTGGAGCGGCGGGATATTGTATTGCGCGCCTATCGGTACAGTCTTCCGGTGACTCGATCCAGGATTGTAGGAATGCTGAGCGCCTATCCTGAAACGTACAAGGAAATTCGCCCCGACCTGGAGGCGCTCGACGGATGAGGCATGTCGGCTTCACGGTCGGACGGGTGCGTACGGTCGACCGGGCGGCCGTGGAGGCGCGGCTGGGCACCGCACCGCACTGTTTCCGGAGCACGTGAGCTTTGCCACGCTGCGTCCCCGTGATGTCTCGGGGCACCCTTCCCCTTGATCGGAGGAGGTCGTGCTCGACTGCCTCCTCCGGAGGGAGATGCCGGTGATGGAGGCCGGGCGCAGAACAGGTTGGGCATGCGGGGCTGGGCCGGGTCGCATGATGCGTCACGGACGACACGTCCGTACCGCGGGCACCGTGATCCCGGACAGCGGGTTCATCACGGCGAATGCGCGGATTAATCCGTACGGCGGCGGAGTTATGGCTGATCGGAGCCGACTCGCGGACGAGAGTCGGGCGGAACGGGAGGCATGGCTGTGCACGGTGAGTACAAGGTCCCCGGCGGCAAGCTCGTCGTGGTCGATCTGGACGTCGAGGGCGGCGCCCTGCGCAACGTACGGGTGGCCGGGGACTTCTTCCTCGAACCCGACGAAGCCATCCTCGCCATCGACGCGGCTCTGGAGGGCGCCCCGGCCCACACCGACACCGCAGGGCTCGCCGCCCGCATCGACGCGGCGCTGCCCGCGTCGACCGTGATGCTGGGTCTCACCTCGGAGGGCGTGGCCGTCGCCGTACGCCGCGCCCTCGCACACGCCACCGAGTGGAGCGACTACGACTGGCAGCTCATCCATGAGGCCCCGCAGTCCCCCGCCCTCCACATGGCGCTCGACGAGGTCATCACCGCCGAGGTGGCGGCGGGCCGCCGCCCGCCGACGCTGCGGGTCTGGGAGTGGGCCTCCCCCGCAGTGATCATCGGCAGCTTCCAGTCGCTGCGCAACGAGGTGGACCCGGCAGGCGCCGAGCGCCACGGCATCACGGTGGTGCGTCGCATCTCCGGTGGCGGGGCCATGTTCGTGGAACCGGGCAACACCATCACGTACTCGCTCTCCGTCCCCGATTCTCTGGTCTCCGGTCTCTCCTTCGCCGACAGTTACGCCTATCTGGACGACTGGGTGCTCGAGGCGCTCGGCGACATGGGCATCAAGGCCTGGTACCAGCCGCTCAACGACATCGCGACCGACATCGGGAAAATCGCCGGAGCAGCCCAGAAGCGCATCGTGGGCCCCGGCGGCGGGCCCGGCGCCGTGCTGCATCACGTCACGATGTCCTACGACATCGACGCCGACAAAATGCTCGACGTCCTGCGCATCGGCAAGGAAAAGATGTCCGACAAGGGCACCAAGAGCGCCAAGAAGCGCGTCGACCCCCTCCGCCGACAGACAGGCCTGCCACGCGAAGCCGTCATCGACAACATGATCGACTCCTTCCGCAACCGCCACGGTCTCACCCAGGGCGCAGTGACCGCTGAAGAGCTGGCACAGGCGGAAGAACTCGTACACACCAAGTTCGGCACAGCCGAGTGGACAGCACGAGTGCCATAGCCTCTGCTGACTCCCTCCGAGCCTGCGCCGCTCCAACCAAATACTCGCAGGTCAGACGTCCCGCCACGGGGAGGTCAGCGGGAAACCGCAGGTAAGAGCCGTGCACCCGCCCCGACCAGCTTCCGCAGCATGGACACCGAGCCCCGGCCGTCCGGCATCTGACACCGACTCGGATCACCTCGCCGTCATCCTCCACCGACTCCACCCTGATCCCCGGATCCGCCAGGAAGAGCAGCTCTTCCAGCCGGAGCAGTACCTCGCGCACAGCCCAGGCCAGCAGGCCGAACGCGGTTGGCACCGGCAGTTTCTAGACGATCTCGCGAGACCTACCAGCAAGGCCAACGGTCACAGGGAGTAGGCACACCACAGAAGTTGGACCAGAACCCGAACTCATCAACACCAGAAAAGGTCAGTCGGACGCCTCGGGTGCCGGCGCGGGCAGGGGCGCCGAGCAGGTCGCCCGGCCGAACCCACCGCTGGCCGTGGCGCTCTGCACGTGCCGCCCGCGCACGGCGACCGCGCAGCGGGCCTGACCGCCCTGCTCGCCCAGAGTGATGCTGATGACAGGGTTCTGACCGAGAGGCACCTCGACCGTCTTCTTCCAGGGCAGTCGGGCGCCGGAGACGGTCTCCGCCGTGCCCTGCTCGCTCGCCCCCTGGTAGCTGAGGTCGGCGGTCCCCTCGCCGGTCACCTCGTACGTCACCGGCGCGGTGGGGATCTCAGGCTCGGCCTTGCCCTCGTCGCCGCCGCGCACCATACCGAACAGCACGAAGCCGAGACAGAGCACGAGGAAGCCGACGGCCGCGATCAGCACGGGGCGGTCGGAGTGGGTCTTGTGGCCGCCGTCCTCGGTGTCGACCGGGGGAGTCCCGCCGTGTCCGTCGCTTCCGGCCCCGGCGTCAGCCGTCTCGGTCGTTTCGGGAGCGTCCGCGTCCGCCCCCGCGTGCTCGACGGTCGACGTGGAGGGCCCCGCCTCGCGCGTCTCGCTGCTCATCCAAACTCCCCTCGGCCGCAGGCCCGGACGGGCCCCGCCCGATCCAAAAGGCGTGGGGAGGCGCCTGTCAAGGGGTCCTGGTCCCCGGTCAGGATTGGCCTGATGTCAACGCATCACGCGCGGGAAGATCCTGTGAAAAAGAAGGAAAACAGCAGCTCATATGCCAACGACCATGGCTTTTAGGTGAGTTGTGCAGATGGTCTATGTAGTTGACATGGACAGGGTGTCCTTTGTTAGGAGTCTTGGCTGCCAACTGTCGTCCGGCAGATGGCACTTGGTTCCTTCGAAGGGAAACCGATGTACAGACCACGGGCCGTAAGGCTCTTGGCCTCGAGTGCGGCGCTGGCGGTCCTCGCGACCGTCGCACCGATGACACCGGCATTCGCGGCACCACCCGACACGGGACGACTCGCCGACAGCCTCCGCGGTCTCTTCACCGACGGGGACACCGAACCTGCTGATCCGCCAGAGCTCCCCGACACCGATGTCCCGGCCAACGACAAGCTCGCCAAGGCAAAGAACGCGCCGAAGGCCAAGCGCGTCAAAGAGCTGACGGACCAGCGGACGCCCTACTCCCGTCACTGGCGCATGTCGGACGGGCGGGTCCAGTCCGAGGTCTCGGCCATGCCCACCTCGTACGAGAAGGGCAAGGGCGAGGACGCCGAGTGGAAGGCGATCGACACCGCGGTCACCGACACCGACCGCAAGGGCTTCGAGAAGGCGAACACCACCAACCTCGCCCGCACCTACTTCGGTTCACGCCCCGGTGAGCTGGTCCGCTTCGAGCTCGACAAGGGCCACTGGGTCGCCATCGGCCTGAAGAACGCCGGTGCCGCGAAGCTGACCCCGGCAGTCGACGGCAACAAGGTCACCTACAAGAACGCCCTGGGCCAGGGGACCGATCTCTCCTACACCGTCGGCAACGGCAGCGTGAAGGAGGACATCGTCCTCAACGAGCGTCCGAAGGGCACGCCTTCCTTCGAGTTCACGCTCACCACGGGCGGCCTGACCCCGAAGCCGGAGAAGAACGGGACCATCTCGCTGTACGGCGAGAACTCCCCCGTCGGCGTCCCCGCGTTGGTGATCCCCGCGCCGTTCATGACGGACGCGAAGAAGGACGCCGCCTCGGCGTACGGCACCACCGGCACCGACGCCGTCCGCCAGGTCCTGTCCGGCAGGGACGGGTCGTACGGCATCAGCCTGAAGCCGGACGCCAGGTGGCTGGCGGCGCCGGAGCGCCAGTACCCGGTGACGGTCGACCCGACGGTGACGATCGCGCCGACACCGTCGCAGGCCGCGAACGTGATGATCTCCTCGGACGACCCGGGCGCCAACTACGCGGACCTCTGGCGTCTTTCGGTCGGCAACACCAGCACCGGCAGCTCGCGTGCGCTGCTGCGGTTCGGCCTGTCCGGCATACCCGCCGACACCCGGCTGGATTCGGCCGAACTGAAGCTGTACTACGACCAGACCCACACCAACGGCGCCACCGAGGTCCAGCTGGAGGCCCACCGGGCCACCACTCCCTGGACCGAGACGGGCGCCACCTGGAACAACGCCAAGGGCATCACCGGTGAGCTGTCCGGCACCTCGGTCCTCGTCGACGACGGGGACCCCGGCACCACCGCCGCCCAGGGCGCCTGGCCCGCGTCCACCAACACCGCGTACACCCAGTACGCGATCGGCCAGGACTACCGCTACAACAAGGACGCCACGCCCGGTGACACATACACCTGGCGGCCGAGCCTGCCCGAGGACGGCGACTACCAGGTCGACGTGCACTACGTCCCGGCCTTCGACCGCGCCAGCAACGCGCCCTACACGGTGACGTACGCCGGCGGCAGCAAGACGTACGAGGTCAACCAGCAGGCCGGCACCGAGGGCGTGTGGAAACCGCTCGGCAAGCACCCGTTCAAGGCCGGCACCACCGGGCAGGTCGTCCTCGGGGACGGGCCCGCCTCGACGACGACGACCGTCCAGGCGGACGCGGTGCGCTTCACCAAGGGCGGTGTGGTCACCAAGCAGCCGCAGGAGGTCAACACCTGGCACTCCTTCCCGGTGACCAAGACCGTCCAGCAGTGGCTCGACGGCACGTACGAGAACCACGGCTTCGTAGTGAAGGCCGCCGACGAGTCCGCGAACGCCCCCAAGGGCGGCCCGCGGTACGAGGCCTCCGAGTACGCCTACAAGGGCGAGGCCGCCAACTACCCGAAGCTGGTCCTCACCTGGGGCAGCCAGGGCGTCGACGTCAACCCGCCGGAGGTCATCCACTCGACCGGTGCCGAGCTGAGCTGGCCCGCGTATACCGACCCGTCGACCTCGCCGGGCGACGACATCGTCGAGTACCAGGTCCACCGCAGCGTCTTCCAGCACTTCACGCCCTCCTCGCAGACCCTGGTCTCCCCGGTCGCCAAGGACACCCGCGCCTACACGGACACCTCGGCCCGGCCCACCGCGGCCGACTCCGCCGAGGAGTTCGGCGACGCGTACTACTACATGGTCGCGGTGAAGACCCGCGACGGAAGGATCCTCCCGTCCACCACGGAGCTGGTACGGCTGCCGAAGGCCGGCCGCACCACGGTGGTGCTGCAGTCCGGGCAGAGCGACACCACACTCTCCTCGGCGCAGCCGTCCACCGGTCACGACGCGCTCACCGACGCGGGTGTCACCCACCCGTGGCTGTCGGTGGGCAACAACTCGGCCACGTACGGCAACACCCGTGCCCTGCTGAAGTTCCCCACCGTCAGCGAGATCCCGGGCAACGCCCGGGTCCTCGAGGCGAAGCTGGACATGTGGGGCTTCCAGACCACGACAGACTCGAACGGCGCGATCTACGAAGCCCACGGTCTCACCCGTGACTTCGACGAGGCGACCGCGTCCTGGACGAAGGCGAACCCCACCACGTCGTGGACCACGGCCGGCGGTGACATGGACGCCGCCGTCTCCGACACCGTCGGCACGGTCGCCAACGACCCGGCACGGCAGTCGTGGTACCTCACCTCGCTGGCACAGGGCTGGATCTCGGACCCGTCCAGCAACCACGGCGTCGCGGTCAAGCTGAGGGACGAGTCGACGGCCGGCCCACAAGAGCGGACGCTGTTCCTCTCCTCCGAGGCCGAGGAGGCGCAGCTGCGCCCGCAGCTGGTCGTCACCTATCTGACGAAGTCGACGGAGACGACGTACCACGCCCCGTACACGCCGTCCCGGATGACCCCGGGCGACGAGTACACCGTCGACGTCACCCTCACCAACACCACCACCAGCACCTGGAAGGCGGGCAACTACGCGCTCTCCTACACCTGGTCGCTCCCGGACGGCACCGACGCCACCACCGGCGGCAACCAGTTGCAGACGGCGCTGCCCGCCGAGGTCCTGCCCGGCGACTCGGTCACCGTCCCGGCCAAGCTGAAGGCCCCGATCAACTCGGACTCCGGCAACAAGCGCCTGGACTACGTGCTGAAGTGGGACCTGAAGAACACCACGACCGGCATCTGGCTGTCCGACAGCGAGGGCATTGCCCCGCTGGCGCAGAACGTCCGCACCGAGGACCCGACCTCCAACCAGCTCGGTCTGGAGAAGTTCTACTCCTACGCGGGCAAGAACACCGGTGCGGGCTCGTCGCTGATGACCAACCTGTACGCGGGCAACAGCGTCTGGCAGTACAACGCGTTCTCCAACCCGGGCCGCGGGATCACCACCTTCGCCCGGTTCGCGTACAACTCCCAGGACACCTCCGACACGGTCCTCGGCCACGGCTGGTCGGCTCAGGCCGCGATGCCGCTGCGCCTGGGCGCCGCGCTGGACTTCCACCCCAACCCCGACCCGACCCAGGTCACCCTCCCCGACGGTGACGGCACCACGCACATCTTCCGCAAGCAGGACGACGGCAGTTGGCGGGCCCCGGCGGGCGTGCACTATCTGCTGCGGCAGGGCAGCGGCGTGGACTGCACCCCGAACAAGGACGGCGACCCGAAGGCCTGGTCGCTGACCCGCCCGGACCGCACCCAGTTCTTCTTCGACTGCGACGGCTACCTGACGTCGATCGTCGACAAGAACGGCAACACGCAGACGTACACCTACGCCGAGCGCAAGTCGAACAACAAGCCGGTCAAGTTCCTCACCTACATCGAGGACCCGGCCGCGCGTCAGTCGCTCACGGTCGACTACTACACGAAGGCCGACACCAAGAGCCCGAAGATCATCGACCACGTCAAGTCGATGACCGACATCTCGGGCCGGAAGGTCACCTTCGAGTACTCCGACCAGGGCCTGCTCACCACCCTCACCGACGGTGCGGGCAGCGCGCAGCCCAAGGCGTTCCGCTTCACGTACGACATGGAGCAGGGCAACAAGAACGCCAAGCTGGTCAAGGTCACCGACCCGCGCGGCAACTCGACCTCGCTGGACTACTACTACCCCAGCGAGGGCGACGACCCGAAGTTCCACTGGAACACGCAGACGCTGACGGACCGCCTGGGCGGGACCACCGGCTATGTGTACACCGATCCGGACGGCACGGCGGGCTCGGTCGTCAACACCAAGGTGACGGACGCCGAGAACCACGACACGCAGTACGTGCTCGACGGGTACGGCCGCGCCACCCAGATGACCAACGCCAAGTCCGAGACCACCAGGACGGCCTGGGACACCGACAACAATGTGACGCGCCTGGAGGAGGCCAACGGCGCGGTCACCACGTGGAAGTACGACACCAGCACCGGCTATCCGCTGGAAATGAAGGACGCCGAGGCCAACAAGAACGGCACCGCGGCGCAGACCCTCACATACTCCTACGGGCTCGGCGGCCATATCGCGGACCTCTTCGAGAAGAAGTCCCCGGAGGGCCGCACCTACCGGTTCGGCTATGACACCAGGGGCAACCTGACCTCGGTCACCGACCCCAAGGGCGTCGCATCCGCCACCGAGGGCGACTACACCTCTCGCACGGAGTACGACGCGCTGGGCCAGGTCATCAAGGAGACCGACGCCAACGGGCACGCCACACAGTACGGCGAGTTCGAGCCGGTCGGCTACCCGAAGACCATCACGGACGCGGCCGGCAACCCATCGCACTTCGTCTACGACGTGCGAGGCAACGTCACCAAGGTGACCAACGCCCAGGGCGCCGAGGTCACCCAGGCCTATGACGCGTTCGGCAGACCGCGGGAGAAGCGCGAGCCCAAGGACCAGAAGGCAGGCGAGTTCATCGTCACGCCGGAGCCGGTCTATGACGCCAACGACAACATCACCGAGGCCTTCGCCCCCAACGGGACCGAGACCACGGCGGTGTTCGACAAGGCGGACCAGCGGATCGAGTCGGTCAAGCCGTCCGACGAGCCCGGCGGTCCGGTGCGCAAGTCCACCTCCGTCTACGACAAGGTCGGCAACCTCGTCTCCGGTACCGGCGCACAGGGCAACCTGACGGCGACCGAGGGCGACTACACCGCAACCACCGAGTTCGACGCGATCTACCAGCCGATCGAGATGGTGGACGCCGAGGGCAACAAGGCGACGGTGGAGTACGACAACGTCGGCAACGTCGTCAAGGTCGTGGACGCGCGCAAGAACGCCACCGCGAACGCCGACGACTACACCACGCGCTATGAATACGACCTGAACCACCGGGTCGAGCGCACGGTCGACGCCCTGGAGTGGGCCACCTCGGTCCGCTACGACAAGGACGGCCTCCAGATCGCGCAGACCGACGCGGAGGGCAACGAGTCGCTCGCGACGTACGACGAACGCGGCGCGCTCGTGGAGTCCAAGGTGCCGGTCAAGGAGGACACCTCCGGCAACATCACCTACCGCACGACCAAGTACGCGTACGACCAGGTCGGCAACCGTACGAAGACCACCACCCCGCGCGGTGTCGCCACGGGTGACGACGACGCGGACTTCATGTCGGAGACGGTCTACGACGAGCTGAACCGGGTCAAGGAGGAGCGCTCGCCCTACGACAAGGACGAAGCGGTCTACTCCTCACCGGACTCGGTGTTCTACGAGTACGACTCCGTCGGCAACCTGAAGTCGGTCTCGGCTCCCCCGTCGGATGGCCAGACGGTCCGCAACGTCACCGAGTACTCGTACTTGGACAACGGCTGGACACGTACGGCCAAGGACCCGTGGGACATCACCACGGCCTACGAGTACAACAAGCTCGGCCAGCAGACGAAGAACACGCTGACCTCGGCGGGCGGCTCCCAGCAGCGCACCATGACCTGGGACTACTACCCGTCGGGCAACAAGAAGGCCCGCTCGGACGACGGTGTGCCGGTCGGCAACCAGGTCGTCCTGGTGGACAGCTCGGACTTCAACAACACCGCGACCCAGGGCAACTGGTCGCGGACGCAGGCCGAGCAGCAGTACGGCTACGACACGTACTCGCACCCCGCGGGTACCGGCACCTCGTCGCTGTCCTGGCAGTTGAACATCCCGCAGAACGGCACCTACGAGGTGTTCGTCCGCTACCCGAAGCTGACGGGTGCCGCCTCGGACGCCAAGTTCAAGGTCGACCACGACGGCGGCAGCACCACCAAGACCGTCGACCAGACCGCGAACACCGGCGCGTGGGTCTCACTCGGGTCCTACGCGTTCGTGGAGGACGGTCCGCAGAAGGTCACGCTGACCGACGCCGCCAATGGCACGGTGCTCGCGGACGCGGTGAAGCTGGTCCGCTCGAACTCCGGTGAAACGGACAACGAGAAGAAGGACTTCACCTACAGCTACAACGCGAACGGCAACATGACCGAGGTCCGTGACCTCTCGCCGGGCGCGAAGATCGACACGTACAAGATCTCGTACGACGGCCTCAACCACATCACCAAGGTGGACGAGTCCGCGGGCGGCACGGTGAAGAACACCACCTCGCTGACCTACGACGAAAACGGCAACCCCGTCACGTCCACGCACGATCTGACCTGGACGAAGATCGAATACGACGAGCGCGACATGGTCAAAAAGGTGACCAACGCCGATTCGCCCACCGCGGGCGATCAGCAGATCACCACGATGACCTACACCGGGCGCGGCCAGCTCCTGAAGCAGACCAAGCCCAACGGCAACACGCTCGATATGCGCTACTACCCCGACGGGTCGGTGGAGCAGTCGCTCGAGAAGACCTCGGGCGACACCGTGGTGGCGCAGCACGACCTGGAGTACTCGCCCAACGGGCACCGCTCCAAGGACGTCCTGAAGCTGATGAACGCCGATGACAACTCGGCCTACATCAACAACACGTACACCTTCGACTACGACCCGCAGGACCGCATCACCAAGGTCACCAAGAGCGGCGACGACGCGTCCACCGAGTCCTACCGCTACGACCGCAACAGCAACATCGTCGAGCAGACGGTGGAAGACGTCACCACGACCCAGCGCTACGACCGCAACCGCCTGTTGTCGGCGAGTTCGGGCGGGGTCACGTCCACCTACAACTACGACCCGCTGGGCCGGCTCGACACTGTCAGCACCGGCGGTCAGACCGTCGAGAAGCACTACTACGACGGCTTCGACCGTGAGGCGAAGGTCCGGCAGGGCGTGGGCGCCACCGCGGTGACCACCTCGTACGTCTACGACCCGTTCGACCGGACGGTCTCCCAGACCACCTCGGGCGACCAGGGCAAGACCACGGCGTTCACCTACCTCGCCATGGACAAGACGCTCCTGCGCGAGACGGTCGACGGCAAGGCGGACAAGGACTACCAGTACATAGCCGGTGGTCAGCGCGCCACGCAGATCAAGCACAAGGACGACGGCAGCAAGGAGGTCTCGCAGTACGTCACGAGTCCGCGCGGCGACGTCGAGGCGATCACGAAGGAGGACGGCAAGACCCGTTCCACGTACGGCTACACGGCCTACGGTTCGGACGACTCGTCCCAGATGACCGGTGCGGACAAGCCGGGCAGCGGCACCGAGGGCAAGAGTGACTACAACGCGTTCCGCTTCAACTCCTCGCGCTGGGACGGCGCCTCGGGCACGTACGACATGGGCTTCCGCAACTACGACCCGGGGCTGAACCGCTTCCTCACCCGGGACTCGTACAGCGGCGCCCTGGCCGACATGTCCCTGGCCACCGACCCGTTCACCGGCAACCGGTACGCGTTCGCCGGCGGCAACCCGATCAGCTTCGTCGAGCTCGACGGGCACCTGTTCGGTCTGTCGCTCTCGGACATCGGCCATGCCACGCTCGACGTGGTCGGCCTGGTCCCCGTCGTCGGTGAGGTCGCCGACGTCGCCAACGGCATCTGGTACGCGGCCGAGGGCAACTATGTCGACGCCGCACTGTCGTTGACCTCGGCGATCCCGCTCGCGGGGTACGCGGCCACCGCCGTCAAGGCCGGCCGCTACGTCGAGAAGGGTGTCGAGGCGGTGGACTCCGCCAACGACGTGCGCAAGGCGGTGGACAAGGCCGGTGACGCGGCGAACGCCGCGAGCGACGTCCGCAAGGCGGACGGCGTGGACGCCCCGACGACGAAGTCGCCGGACAGTCCGCAGGCACCCGCCTGCAAGGTGAACAGCTTCCTGCCGGGCACCCAGGTCGTCCTCGCGGACGGCACCACCCGGGCCATCGAGAAGCTGGAGGTCGGCGACCTGGTCGTGGCCACCGACCCGGAGACCGGGGACACCCGGGCCCGGGAGGTCACCGAGACGCGTGATCACGAGGGCACCAAGGACCTCGTCACCCTGACCGTCGACTCCGGCGGCAAGGGCAAGTCGCTCAAGCTGACCTCGACGGCCGCGCACCTGTACTGGCTGCCGGACTTCGGCAAGTGGGTCCCGGCCAAGGACCTCAAGTCCGGTATGTGGCTGCAGACCTCGGCCGGTACCTGGGTCCAGATCAGTGCGGTCGACACCGCCCACCGCTCGGCCAAGGTCTACAACCTGTCGGTCGAGGGCGTCCACACGTACTACGTGGGGTCGGGTACCGCCGCGGTCCTGGTCCACAACTGTGGCTACAAGGACGAGGCGGTCAGGGCGCAGCAGAGCGCCCAGGAACTCGCCGGTCAGCTCCACTTCTTCAAGGAGTCCATGGTGACCGTCGCGGTCATCGGGGTCCGGAAGAAGGGCACCAAGGACATCGTCGAGAAGGTGGGCATGAGCTCCGGTCAGAAGGGCGACCTTCTGGACCTCGCCGAAGGCCAGTCGTTCGTGCCCGGCAACCTGGTGCCCGGACGTGTGACCAAGAAGGGCAATCCCGCCTACGAGCACGCCGAGGAATCGGTGTTCAGGTGGCTCGAGGAGAACCCGGACTACGAGGTTCTGTACGGCGGCGCGTCGAAGAACGTGTGCTCCGACATCTGCGCACCACTCGTCGAGCAGAGCAAGATGAAGCTCGACGGTGAGGTGTTCGGCGGAGCGTCCGACAAGACCGACTTCAGGACGTTCTGGCGCTTGAGGCGCTAGGAGACACCGGCGCCACCTCCAGTGGCGCCGCCGGACACGCAAGCAGGACGCCCGGCCGGAGAGCTTCCCCGGCCGGGCGTTCGCGTCGCGGGACGCGCTCAGCTCGCGTCGGCCAGACTCCACAGGTGCACGGCCGTGCGGTCCTCGGCGAGGGTGGCCCACAGGCCGGGGCCGGCCGGCAATGGGCTGCCCGAGACCGGCAGGGAGTAGACGATCCGCCCGCGCAGGGCGAGTGTGCTCGGGTCCACGAGCCAGTGACGGGGCTCGGCGGTGTGCCCATCGGTGCTGACGACGGCACCGTCCTCGTAGGGGTAGGCGCCCTCGTAATCCCAGCGCGCCATGTCCTCACCCGGCGCGGGTGGCACGACATCCCTGGCGTTGAGGCGTCCGGCCTCCTGCGCGCCGGGGGACTCGTGCAGATACAGCGCCCACTGGCCGGGATCCGTGCACAGGAAGTGCCCACCGGACGGACTGACGTCCTGCAGCAGTACCCCTTCGATGCGTTCGAAGCCCAGGTCGGTACCGTCCCAATGCCCCCACAGGGAAGGGGAGTCCTCATGCCCCTCACCGACGGTCAGTCCCATGTACGAGCCGTCGGGATGCGGGAAGTGGGCGGACGCCGAACCCACGGTCGAGGTCCGGGTCCGGCCGAGCACCGACCCGTCGGCCGCGTCGAGGACCAGCCACTCCTCGTGCGGCCAGTCCTGTGCGTGCCGCACATGGGCCCACACCAGCTTGCCGTCCGGGCTGAACGCGGCGGAACCGCGGCCTGCGCGCCGATGCCGCGGGTCGTCCGCGTACTCCTCGAACGAGGCATGGGCCGCCGTGCACTTGGCGGCGGACCAGCACCCGTGCGGGAGCTCCCAGTGGACCTTGCCTGTCCGGTCCACGGCCCGTACGGCGTGCACGCCGCTGAACACGGCGAGGTCGCCCGTGGGAGAGACGGTGACATCGCCGAAGGGCCGAGGCCAGGGGGCGGGGAAGCGGAACTCGGCGCCGTGCTCCTGCCCTGTCGGGCCGAGCCCGACCACGGCGAGCTCGTCGTCCCCGCGCTGGACGAGCAGCCTGTGGCCGGGCCCGTACTGGATGCGCGGAGCGTCGGCGTCCGCGGCGCCGAGGGGGGTGGGGACCGCGGCAACGAGGCGGGCCGTGTGTGCCACAGCGGCCGCGTCTATGGGATTGGTGGACATGGACGGCATGCTTCCACACCCGAGTGGCAGGTAGCGTGCCGCCGCGGGGAGCGCCGCGGGATCCGGACCGAGGCGAACGTCGACGTGAATGCGCAGGCGCACGTCGCCACGGAGCCGCCCACGCTCGACGTGTCGTCCTTGGACCACGCTCCGGAGGCCGGCCTCGAAGTGCCGTCGGGCCGTGCACCAGCAGAACCTGGCGCGGGCTGTGGAGGCGGGTATCGCAGCGGACGAGTCCGAGGAGACGATGGAACGGATCAGGATCGACGTCTGGCCGGCGGAGTTCGCGCCGGTGCAGGTCCTGAAGCAGTGGAGTGCGTGGACCTTGGCACCGGTACCGAGGAGTGGACCGCACGCGTGCCCCAGGGTTCCGCCCCGCCGCTCCGGACCCCCGATAGGTCGCGGCTATCGGGGGCATTCGCCAATCGCGCATTGTGACAGCCCTTCTCCTGCGCCAGCCTGACCTGGTCCGGCACTGCTGCCGGTGGGTCCAAATGAAGGGGAGGGCATGTCACAGCACCTTCGGCTCAACTTCATCGACGGACAGTGGGTCCCCGCGGAGTCGGGGCAGGTCCGGGAGAACGTCAACCCTGCCGATTTCGCCGATGTGATCGGTGAGTTCACCGAATCCGGCGGTGTCGACGTCGACCAGGCGGTCGACGCGGCCGCCGCCGCACTTCCGTCCTGGCGCGGCCGTGGCCCGATCGAACGGGCCGCGTATCTGACCGCGGCCGGCCGCATCCTCGGCGAACGGGCCGCGGAGGTCGCCGCCGTGATCACCCGCGAACAGGGCAAGCTGCTGAGCGAGGCGCGCGGCGAGGTGAACCGGGCGCGGGCCGTGCTGGAATTCACCGCCGGTCAGGCGCGACTGCTCGGTGGGGTGACTGCCCCCGCGGAGGAGGAGCGCACCTTCGCGTACACCTTCAGGAAGCCCATCGGGGTCGTGGGGCTGGTGTCGCCGTGGAACTTCCCCCTCGCGATCCCGATGTGGAAGGTGGCACCCGCGCTGCTGTCCGGATGCACGGCGGTGCTCAAGCCGTCCCCGCTCACCCCGCTGACCTCCGCGCTTCTGGTGGAGATATTCCAGCAGGCGGGTCTCCCCGGCGGAGTGCTGAATCTGGTGCAGGGCGATGTGGCGGCGGGCGAGGCACTGGTCGCCAACCCGGCCGTCGCGGGCATCAGTTTCACCGGATCGCTGCCGGTCGGCACCGCCATCCACGCCGGGGGTGCGCATCGGCTGCTCCGCACCCAGCTCGAACTCGGCGGCAAGAACGCGCTGATCGTGTGCGACGACGCCGATCTCGCCAGGGCCGTGGACGCCGTGGTGCACGGTGCCTTCGGTCAGGCGGGGCAGCGCTGCTCGGCGACGAGCCGGGTGGTGGTCGACGTACGGGTACGGGAGGAGTTCCTCGACCGGCTCGTCGGGCAGGTCGCGGGGCTGCGGGTGGGCCCCGGGGACGATCCCGCGTCCCGGATCTGCCCGGTGGTCAACACCGCACGCACGGAAGCGGCGTTGGCGGCCGTCGCCGGCGCGCAGCGCGACGGTGGCAAGGTGCTGTGCGGAGGTGGGCGGGAGCGGCGTGACGACCTGCCCGAGGGCTGCTACGTACAGCCGACCGTCATCCGTGACGTGCCGTGGGACAGCGAGCTGGCCCAGGAGGAGGTGTTCGGACCGGTGCTGGCCGTCGTCGACGCGGACGGGTTCGACGAGGCCATGACGATAGCCAACTCGGTGAAGTACGGGATGTCGGGAACCGTCTTCACCGCGTCCCAGTCGCGGGCGTTCGAGGCGATCGACCGGTTCGAGGCGGGGATGCTCCATGTGAACCGTCCCGGTGTCGGGGCCTACGCCCATCTGCCGCATGTCGGTTCGAAGGCCTCCCAGTACGGACCGCCGGAGTGCTCCCCCGAGGTGTGGGACTTCTACACCGAGTGGCACTCGGCCTGCATCGCCTACTGAGCCTCCGCACGGCCCGGAACATGCCGATGCCCCTCATCTGCCCGGCAGATGAGGGGCATCGGCGTGAGGTCAGGTGTTGATGATGTCCTCCGCCAGTCCGAACGAGAGCGTCATCCCCGCCCCGCCGACCCCGTTGACCACGGTGACACCCGGTTCCGGCTCGACGACCAGTTCGGTCCGGCCGTCCCGCAGCGACGGGTAGTAGCCCACCCAGCGCTCGGTGATCCGCGGGTCGGGCAGCACGGCGAACGTATCGAGGTAGTCGAGGACCGCCTGGTTGATCGCCTCGTCCTCGAAGGGGTCGAGCGTCTTGGCGTACGCGTGGCTGTCACCGATCGTCAGACGGCCGTCGGCCGTCTGGGAGAGCAGCACATGAATGCCGTTCTCCCGGTGGAAGGGCAGTTCGAGTCCCATCCGCTCGGCGAGCCGGGCCTTGGACGTGCACTCGTCGAACGCCGCGTAGTGCAGCAGGGTCAGCCCGCCGCAGAGCATCGGGCCGAGCTCCCAGCCGTCCGGCTGGGGGCCCGTCCGCATCATCTGGAGCTTGCAGCGCACCAGGCCGCTCTCGGCGAAGACGTCGGGGTACAGGGTCTCGAAGTCGTTGCCGCTGCAGACGTAGGCCCGGTCGACCGACCAGTCGCCGTCGGTCGTCTCCACGGTCGGCAGATCGATGCCCCGGACCGTCGCCCCGAACCTGATGTCGACGCCGTACTCGGCGACCAGATGCGAGGCGAGTGCCGGGATGGCCCGGCGCGGGTCGACGTTGAGCTCGGTCGGGCTCCACATCGCGGCGAGGAGCCCGTCGGCGCGGGTCGTGCCGGAGCGCTCCAGCGTCTCCCGCGGCGTGATCATCCTGACGCCCCGTTCCCGGGCGGCCGGCGTGGTCGCGAGAAACTCTTCGAGCACGTCCACCTCGTCGGGGTGGTGGGCCAGGTGCAGTGATCCGGTCTCGGCGGCCCACAGGCCGGTCTTGGCGGCGGTCTCCAGCCAGATCTCACGGCTGCGCAGCGCCCGCTCGTACGTCGCGCCGCGCTGCTGGCCGATGGACCAGATCATGCCGAAGTTCCGGATGGAGGCGCCCACGGCGTAGTCGTCGCGCTCGAACAGGACGACCCGGTCGCCGCGGCGGGCGGCGGCCAGCGCGTGGGCGAGGCCGACGATTCCGCCGCCGACGACAGCGGTGTCGGCTCGGTTCACAGTCATGGTGATCCCCTTCTCAAGGCGTACGGAATGAGGGTGCGCGGACCGGTGGCGTACGGGGCTCGGCATACCGGCCGACGGCGTACGGCCCGTGGCGTGCTCACGCGGTGCGCGGAAGCCGGTTCCAGTGGGGCAGCATCAGCAGCCCGGCGAGCAGCGCCGCCCCGGCGAAGCCGGTGAACAGGACGCCGCCGGAGAGGAATCCCGGCAGCAGGCCGCCGAGGATCGCACCGAGCGAACCGCAGCCGTTGACCAGTCCGGCGGCCGTCCCCGCGCCCTTGGCGCTGCCGAAGTCGACCGCTGCGACGCACGAGATCATGGCGTCGGCCGCGTACACGGAGAGACCGATCACCGCAAGCACCGCGATCATCACCTCGGCGCTGCCGGCGGCGGTGAGCGGCATGAACAGAGCGAGCGCGGCGGTCAGTACACCGAGCGCGATGACGCAGGCGGGTGCCCGCCGGGACTGGAAGAACCGGTCGGAGACCCAGCCGACGAGAATCGGGGCGAGGATGCCCGCGACGCCGAAGGCGACGGGGATGAGGGTGGCGCCGACCTTGTCGATCTCGGGCAGTCGACGGCTGACGATCACCGGTCCCCAGAGCAGGATGGCGTACCGCGCGGGCTTGAGCAGGAAGTACGAGAGTCCCAGTGTGAGCACCATGCGGTCGCGCAGCGTCTCCCGGTAGAGGGCGAGGCCGTTGAGGGAGGGCTCGGTCGGGACGGGTTCGGGCGTCGCGCCGGATTCGGGGTCCCTCTCCTCGGTGGGCTCGACCAGACCGACGTCCTGCGGCGTGTTCCGCTGGAAGAGCACGAAGAGCAGCAGCACGGCGGCGAGTGTGGCCGCGCCGGCCAGGAACGCCGCGTGCCAGCTGTCGAAGACCGAGTACGCGACCCAGCCGAGGAACGGTGGTGCGGCCAGGCCCCCGAACGCGTAGTTGGTGGACCACAGCCCCAGGATCCGGCCGCGTTCGGCCACGGTGAAGAAGTTGCCCATGTTCTTGCAGAGCGGCGCCCACCCGGCCGACTGCGACAGTCCCTGCAGGACCATCGCACCGCCGAACACCAGAAGTGCGCTGCTCACGCCCATGATGCAGGCGGCGGCGACGGCCCCGATCATGCCGCCGATGACGACGACGCGGGGGCCGAACCGGTCGGCCCACATGCCCCACAGGAACTGCCCGGCCGCGTAGGCCGCGAGGTAGACGGCGTCGATGACGCCCAGCGCACGCTCGGTGAGCACGGTGTTGACTGCGGGATCGTCGAGGATGCCGAGTTTCGCGACGGAGAATGCCTGCCGTACGAAGTAGAAGCCTGCGTAGGCGATCCAGGTGATCGCGAAGATCTGCCGGCGCCAGCGGGCGGCGCGGGCGCTCCGCAGGATCGGTGAGATCCGGTCCAGTGCGTCGCGGGTGGTGACGGGTGATCCTTGTTTCTGTGGTACGAGGTCGGCCATGGCAGGGTCCTGTCCTCGATGTGCGCGGTTGGGGAGATGAGCGGTTCGGTGGGGGCGGTCCGCAGGCGTGACAAGGGCATGGCACGGCCCCGGCGCGTGCCTCGGCAGCGCGCCGGGGCCGGGTCCTCGGGGTGGTACGGCGGCTCGGTCAGGAGGTGAGCGGCCGTCCGGCGGCCAGGGCGTTGCCGACCCAGTAGGCGTCGAAGTTGCGCAGCCGGTGTCCGTCGGGGAGCGGGCCGGTCGGCGCGTTCACGAGGAACGGCACGCGTTGTTCGGTGAGACCGCCGTGCGAGCGCAGCGGCTCCTTGAAGCCGGAGATGTCGTGCCGGGCGGGCGTGGTGCCGAGCGCCGTGTTGCGGGTGGCGATGACGACGAGGTCGCCGATGCGGTCGCCGGGGAGTTCGAAGCGCTCGCAGGCCTCCTCGCGGGTGAGGACGGTGTCCACGCCCTCCAGGGCGGCGAGTTCGGCGAGCAGACCGGCCCGGTCGGCGCCGTCCGGCAGGTGCACGGTGGCGTACGAACCGAGCGCCCCGTGGTGGACGGTGTACGGGTCGGTGATGGGCAGGATGACGCGGGCGGCTCCGGCGCCGAGCCGGGTGTCGAGCAGGTCCTGGAGGAAGACGACCTGGGCCGTGCCGTCGGCGTCGCTCTTGGCGTTCATGCCGTGATCGGCGGTGATGACGAGGACCGCTCCGAGTGCGTCGATCTGCTCGAAGTAGCTGTCGAGCATGGCGTAGAAGTCGTTGGCGACGGGCGATCCCGGCGCATGCTTGTGCTGGATGTAGTCCGTCAGGGAGAGGTACATCAGGTCGGGGCGGTCCTTGGCCAGGATGTCGGTGCCCGCGGCCATCACGAGCTCGCTGAGCTCGGCGCTGTAGACCGAGGGCAGTTCCATGCCGACGCGTTCGAGGACCTTGCTGATCCCGTGGGACTCGTCGGTCAGCTGGTCGGCCTTCTCGGCGGAGAAGCAGATGCCGTCGGAGAGGTCGCGGCCGAGCAGCCGGCGCAGCTTGTCCTTGGCGGTGATGACCGCGACCTTGGCGCCTGCCTGCGAGAACGCGGCGAACAGGGTCGGCACCCGGAGCAGCTCCGGGGCATTCATCATGATCTCGGTGCCGGACGTGGTGTCGTAGAAGTAGTTGCCGCAGATGCCGTGCACGGCGGGCGGCGCACCCGTGGCGATGGAGATGTTGTTGGGATTGGTGAAGGACGGCATGGTGCAGTCGGCCCGCAGATCGCTGCCCCGTTCCAGCATCCGTTCGAGGAAGGGCATCCTGCCGTCCGCGATCGCCCGCTCGTGGTAGGCGTCCTCACTGCCGTCGATGCAGACCACGACGACGGGCCGCCGGGGCCAGGCATAGCCGCGCCCGTTGACCTCGAACTGATCGGCAACAGATTCCTTCATGTACGGATCCACCCCTGAGGTCGAAGTACCGAGGCGGTGGTTGCCGCCTCACAGCTCATGGGTAGCACCCGGCGCGGGGCGGGCAGAACCACCGGGATTGCTATAGCCGTCATAGCCGCATCCGCCCTGCCGCGCCCCCTCCCCACCAGGCCGGATCGGGGCTAGGCTCCGCGCCGACGATCAACTTAGGGAGGCGTGTGGAACTCAACCTCCACCGGTTGTGGATCTTTATGCAGGTGGTCGAGCACCAGGGATTCTCGGCGGCCGCGCACAAGCTGTACATGAGCCAGCCGTCGGTCTCCAATCAGGTGCGCCGGTTCGAACAGTCCTTGCGCGTCACGCTGATCGACCGGTCGGGGGCCAGGATCAGGCCGACGGCCGAGGGCGAGGTGCTCGCCGAGTACGGGCGGCGGGTCTTCCTCCTCGCCGACGAGGCGGTCGCCGCCGTGCAGCAGGTGAGTGGGCTGACGTCCGGGCGGCTGCTGGTGGGCGGCACGACGACGGTCGGCACGTACCTGCTGCCGCCGCTGCTCGCCCGGTACCAGGAGCGGCATCCGGGCATCGAGTGCGACATTTTCGTCGGCAACAACGAGGCTGTGCTGGAGCGGTTGTTGTCGGGTGCCATCGGGATCGCGGTGGTGGCGGGCGCGCCGACCGCCGCGCAGCTGGTGCCGGAGACCGTTCTCGACGAGCGGCTGGTGCTGATCGCCGCGCCCGGCCATCCGCTGGCGGACGCGGGCGAGGTCCGGCCGCAGGACCTGTCGCAGTCACGGTTCCTGCTGCGGGAGCCCGGATCCCAGACCCGGGAGCTGCAGGAACAGGTCCTGGCGGAGTGGGAGATGACGGAGGTTCCGCACGGAGACATCTGGGGCCCCGAGGCCGTCAAGCAGTGCGTGGCGGCGGGGCTCGGGGTGTCGCTGATCTCGGAACACGCCGTGGTGGACGATGTGCGCGCCGGATCGCTCGCCGTCCTCCCGGTGACTCCGCAGCCCCGGTCCCGCCCCATCAGTCTGGTGCGGCGGCGCGACCGGGTGCTGTCCCCGGCGGAGCGCGCGTTCATGGGACTGCTCCGTGAGATCGGCCGCTGGCCGCAGGAGCTTCCGGGCCGATGATTCCGTGGGCCCCGGAACGTCTCAGGGAAGCGGGTCGCGCGGCGTGACGAGACCCGACTCGTACGCGAAGACGACGAGTTGGGCCCGGTCCCGGGCGCCCAGCTTCGTCATCGCCCGGCTGACATGGGTCTTTGCGGTGAACGGGCTGATCACCATGTGCGCGGCGATCTCCTCGTTGGTCAGCCCACGTGCGGCCAGCGCACTCACCTCGCGCTCGCGACGGGTCAGTGTCTCGAAGCCGGGGGCCGTGGTCCGGTCGGGCGGCCGGGAGACGAACTCGCCGATCAGGCGGCGGGTGATGGCAGGCGACAGCAGCGCGTCGCCGCGGGCCGCGACGCGGATGGCCTGGAGGAGTTCGGCGGGCTCGGTGTCCTTGAGGAGGAACCCGGCGGCCCCGGCGCGCAGCGCGTCGAAGACGTACTCGTCGAGCCCGTAGTTCGTGAGGATGACGACGTGGACACCGGCCAGCAGCGGGTCGGCGGCGATCTCGCGGGTGGCCTCGATGCCGCCCATCACGGGCATCTGTACATCGACGAGGGCGACGTCCGGGGTGTGGTGGCGGGCGAGTTCCAACCCCTGACGGCCGTCGGCTGCCTCGCCGATCACTTCGATGCCGTCCTCGGCGTCCAGCAGGGCGCGGAATCCGGCGCGCATCAGGGCCTGGTCGTCGACGATCAGCACCCGGACAACTTCCTGGCGGTTCATACAGCGGTTCCCGTTGTCCGCAGTGGCAGTTCGGCGCGTACGGAGAAGCCGCCGCCCGGGCGCGGTGCGGCGGCGAGAGTGCCACCGAGGGCCCTGACACGCTCGCCCATGCCGGTGAGGCCGGTGCCCGCGGTGACGGCATCGCCGGGGGCGCAAGGACCCTGATCGTCGACGCTGACGGTCAACGCATGCCTCCCGTAGACGATTTCGACGGTCGTCCGGGCACGGTCCGCGTGCCGGGCCACATTGGTGAGTGCTTCCTGCACGATGCGGTAGGCGGCCCTGTCGACGTCCGACGGCAGGGTGCGTTCGACGCCGGTGACGGTGACGGACAGTGCGATGCCCGCGGTACGGGCTCGCTCGGCCAGCTCGTCGATGCGGTCCAGCCCCGTGCCCGGCTCCACCACATCGGTGCGCAGTACCTCCAGGGTCGCGCGCAGCTCCCGCATCGCTTCGCCGCTCGCCTCCTGGATCGCGAGCAGCGCGGGCTCCACCTCACTGCCGCGCTTGCGGGCCAGGTGAACGGCAACTCCCGCCTGAAGCTTGACGATCGAGATGGAGTGGGTCAGTGAGTCGTGCAACTCCCGGGCGATCCGCAGCCGCTCCTCCCCGGCCCGGCGCAGCGCCGTCTCGTCGCGGCTGCGCTCGGCGTCGAGCGCCCGCTGCTCGGTCTGGCGGAGATACGCCTGCCAGTTCTTGTCGATGAGTCCGGTGACGCCGGCGCAGAGGAACCAGCCGAGCAGCAGCACGGTCCGCTCGACGGTGTCCTGCGCGCCGGGTGCGGCGACGATCAGGACCATGAAGTACCCGGTGAGAAAGAGGGCGCCCGCGGCGATGCCCCACACGCGGTGTCCGCTGCGCGCCGCCGCATGCACGGCGGCCAGCACGGGGAACGCCGCCCAGGTTCCGGGGTGCGCGTGCACGACGTACCCCAGCATGGAGACGGTGGTGACGGCGAGCACGGCGCGCGGCGCCTTCCGGTGCCCGGCGAGAGCCAGACCACCGACTGCGACAAGCAGCAGGTCGAGGGTGTCCGGACCCGAGGCGGCGTAGGCCGCGGCGAGAACCGCCGCGCCGATCGCGACGGCGAGTGCGGTGTCCAGCAGGTGAGTCCGCCGGTCGATGTCACCCTGCATGAGCGGCACCCTAACTCCCGTACAACGGCGTGGTCATCATCCTGCGGGACGGACCCCGCACTACTCCCGGGGCAGTAGTCACGGCCACCGCCGGTCGGCCGGGACCGTCCTCAACTGCCTTCGGCCGTACGACGACCGGGCACCGTCCGACGGGTGAGCATCGTCGCCATGACCGGACCCTTTCGATACACCTCACCCGAACCGCCGAAATCGGCGACCGGAGTGGTCGCCGACGTCTACGCACAGCTGGCCACCGACTTCGGCATCGACCGCGCCGTGACCTTCGTCGTCCTGTCCGCCGCGCCGCCGCTGCTGGCCGGCACCTGGGCCGTCATGCGGGAGTCCCTGCTGGCCGGGCAGGCATCGCGCACCGGAAAGGAGGTGGTGGCGGCCGGGGTGTCGCTCGCCAACCGGTGCCCGTTCTGCGTCACCGCGCACACCGTGCTCCTGCATGCCACCGGCGACCACGCCCTGGCCGAGAGAATCGCCCGCGGCGAACAGCCCGAGAACTCCCGACACCGCCAACTGCTGGCGTGGGGCGAGGACATGAGCACCCCGCAGCCGTTCCCGGCCGAGGAGGCACCGGAGTACATCGGGACGGCGCTCACCTTCCACTTCATCAACCGGATCGTGTCGTCCCTGCTGACCGAGGAGATGCTGCCCGGGGGCGCCGAGAAGTACCGCCTGGTACGGAGCGTGGCGGGCCGCTCGCTGGCCCGTACGGTCCGCCGCGAACTGGTTCCCGGCGAGAGCCTGGCCCTGCTGGAGACCGAGGGGGCGGCGCCCGCCTGGGCGGCGGACACGCCGATCGGCACCGCGTTCGGCGCGCTGCGCGCGGCGGCGCACCTGGGTGCGGAGCTGCTCGGCGACGAGGACGCGGCGCTGGTACGGGCGTCGGTGGCGGCCTGGGACGGCGTCGCACCGCTTCCCCTGCACGGCGAGGAACTGCCGGCCCGGACGGAGCGGCCGGGCGCACGGCTTGCGCTGCTCGCGGCGCGTGCCCCGTACCGGATCACGGACGAGGACGTGGCGGCCTGGCTGGCGCCGCCGTTCACCGATCACTGCCTGGTTCATCTGATCGCGTTCGGCGCGATCTGCGCCGTCGAGCGCATCGAGGCCACCCTGACCACAAGGACCGAGGAGCACGCATGACTGTCACCGACGCGTGGAACGGGCCGATCGGCCTGCACTGGGCCGACCATCCCGACCGCTACAACGCCATGCTGGCCCGCTTCGACGAGCCGCTGTTCGAAGCCGCGGCGATCGGCGCGGAGGACCGGGTCGTCGACATCGGCTGCGGCAGCGGGCCCTCGACCCGGATCGCCGCCCGGCGCGCCCCGCGGGGCCGGGTCACCGGCGTCGATGTCTCCGTGCCGCTCATCGAACGCGCCAGGGCTCTCACCGACCCTCAGGAATTCCCCTCCGTCTCCTATGAGTTGGGGGACGCACAGGTTCATCCCTTCAAGCCGGGCGGCTATGACGTGGCGATCAGCCGGGGCGGCGTGATGTTCTTCGCCGACCACATCGCGGCGTTCACCAATATCGCGGGCGCCCTGCGCCCCGGCGGCCGGCTGGCGTTCGTCTGCCCGCGGCCCCCGCTGCCGGACGGCGAGGAGCGCGAGGCGCTCGGGCAGATGGCTTCCCTGCTGGGACAGGAGCACCCGGTGGAGAACGCGGTGGCGGTGGCCATGGCCTCGCTCTCGGACCCGGAGCGCGTCCGGAAGGTACTGGGCGCGGCGGGCTTCGAGGAGATCGGCATCGCCCCCGTGACGGCCACGACCTGCTGGGGACGGGACGCTACGGACGCGGTGGACTTCTTCGTCTCCCGTACGCCGGGTCTCACCGTCTCCGACGCCACCCGGGCCTCGATGGCGGACAGCCTGCTGCCGTACGAGACTGCGGAGGGCGTACTGCTGCGGGCGGGGGTGTGGGTGGTCGACGCCCGCCGCCCGCTCCGACCGGTGGTGCGTCAGTAGCCCGTGGGAACAGGCGGCCGGTGCTCGTACCAGCGCTGATCGGCCTCCAGCTGTGCGGCGAGGGAGATCAGCAGCTCCTCGCTTCGGGAGGGGCCGAGCAGCTGGGCGCCGACGGGGAGCCCGTCGGAGGTGAACCCGGCCGGGACATTGATGCCGGGCCAGCCCAGCACGTTCCACGGCCAGGCGTACGGGCACGCCTCGGTGATCGCCACATCGGTGCGCCAGGCGCTCAGGCCGTCGAATGTGCCGATCCGGGGTGGGGGCGCGGCGGTCGTCGGGGTGAGCAGTACGTCGAACCGGGCTCCCACCCGGGGCGTGTGGAAGAGCGCACCGATCCTGCGCTGCTGGCGCACCTCCCGGGCCCGGGCCGCCCGCACCACCCTGCCCCCGAGCCGGGTGCCGGTGCGCAGGGCGCTGCGGGTGCGGGGGTCGAGGAGGGCGGGTTCGGGGTGGAGGGCGGCAAGTTCGGCGATCCCGGCCGTGGCACGGGGGACGAAGCCCAGACCGATCAGCCCGTAACGGGGCCTGGCCTCCTCGACCTGATGGCCGAGCCGGGCGAGCGCCTCGGCGAGTGCGGTGACAGCCCGTCGTACGTCGGGGTGGGGGGCGGCACCGGTGAGGGTGAGCGGGGGCCGCCAGGCGAGGGCGATACGGAGCCGGCCGGGGTCGCGGCCCGCCGCGGCGGAGGCCGCGACGGGCGGGGGCCGGTGCGGGTCGCCGGGGTGCGGCCCGGCGACCGCGTCGAGCAGCAGGGCGGCATCGGCGACGGTACGGGCCAGCGGCCCGTTGACGGTGAGGCCCTGGAAGGCGTCGTGGTGCGGGTGGACGGAGATCCGGCCGCGCTGCGGTTTGATGCCGACGAGATGGGTCCAGGCAGCGGGGATGCGGATGGACCCGGCGCCGTCCGACCCGAGCGCGGCGGGCACCAGCCCGGCGGCCACGGCCGCGGCCGAACCGCCGGACGAGCCGCCGGGGGTGTGGCCGGTGTTCCAGGGGTTGCGGGTGGCACCGAAGGCGGGTCCTTCGGTGAAGGGCCACTGCCCGAGCTCGCAGGAATTGGTCTTCCCGACGATCACGGCCCCTGCGGCGCGCAGCCGGCGGACGGCCTCGCCGTCGGCGGTGGCCGCGGGCAGGTCGCCGCGGCAGCCGAAGTAGGTGGGCATTCCGGCGACATCGGTGTCGTCCTTGACGGCGACCGGCACCCCGAGCAGCGGCAGCCGCTCCCCCGCGGCGAGGCGCCGGTCGGCTTCGGCGGCCTCGGCGAGCGCTTCGGTGGCACGGAGGTGCCGGAAGGCGTTGAGAGTGCTCCGGCTCGCTTCGATGCGTTCGAGGGCGGCGGACACCTGCTCGGTCGAGGTGGTCCGGCCGTCGGCCAGCTCGCGTGCGCTGTCCGCCAGTCCGGTCGACTCCGTGAACTCTGCTGAGGACATGGGCTGTACGCCTCCCGGATTTCGACGCGTGCCCGCGCCTTCCGCATCTGTCCGCCCACGCGAACTTACTGGAGGGTAACGAGTAGCGGCCGGTCCGCTCAACCGCTCGGCATGGAGTGTCAGTACCGCTTGCCAATTTCTCCGGCAGGAGTGGACAGAACCGAACAGGTGGGGTGGGGCCTGCGGAAACAGAGTTCACGGGAGAGTTCGAGACACACCTGACGGTGCGCCTCGGCACCGCGGCAGGCGCCATGGACGCGAGTGCACGCCTGGAACACCGGGCGGCACGGATCGGGCTGAAGCTCACCCGCATCGTCCTGGACCGCGGCGCCATGCCCGACCGGCCCATGCTGACCGAGACCGGGCGCGGCACCCTCACCGAGCGGCGGGCCGCCGCCCTGCTCCGTTCGGCCGAACTGCGGGCCGTGGGCTTCCCCGTCATACGGGTGGTTGGAACGGACGGACGCGCGGTGACGGACCCGGTCGGCCGAGGACGGTCGACACCACCACCGCGCGCACTCACGCCGGCTCCGGCGGACAGCCCTCAGGGCTGGACGCTGATCTCGCCGATCCCGGTGCCGATGCCCGCGCAGTGTGCGGTGGACTGGCCGGACTGGCCGGGGTCGAGGGTGACGTGTTCACCGTCCACGTCCGGCGACCAGCCGCAGACCAGGTGCACCCAGAAGGTCTGCGCCGTGGTGCCGTTGTTCCGGCACAGCGCGTAGCCCGTGTAGTCGTCGATCTCGTGCTTTCCCGTGTCGCAGGAGAGGCCGGGTGGCGTCGCCATGGGTGTCACGGCGGTGGCGGCCGTCGCGGGTGCGGCGAGTGCCGCAGTCATTCCCGCGACAACGGCGCCCCGCAGCACGGCCCCGGACGGACTCCCCATGCACAGCTTCATCGTTCGCATTTCCTCTTCCTGGTGACGGACTCGGTGCCCCGACACCGTCCCCCACCGTCCGTGACGGAAAACTGGGCTGGACCTCACCCTGTGTACGCGGGTGGGCGGCCGTTCCGGCCCGGGCGGACACCCACATGGCCGGGCGCCGGCACCGGACCGGGCCCGGCATCTCCTTCCGTGGGAGGCGACGTGACCGGTCATCGCTCCGGCACTCGGACGTCGGCCCGGCGATGTGATCGTGCTCGGGCTCACGGACGACGGCGCCACCGCCGGCCGAGACCCTCGACATCAGCGCGCTGCTGAGCCGTTCCCAGCAGCCGCTGTGACCCCGGACCGGCCGCTGAGCAGCACGTACAGCAGCAGCGAGGAGGCCAGGCCGACCGCCCAGCCGTAGTCCGCGAGCGGTTTGAGGAACGGGATCAGGCCGTCGGCCGGGAACGGGCCTTTGCCGGGGGCGGAATGGGAACCGCCGACGGCCAGGACGCCGCCGACCCCGAAGGCACCGACGGCGCGCCAGTTCCAGCCGTCCGTGTACCAGTAGCGGCCGCCGGGGCGATAGAGGTCGGCGAGGTCGAGCACGGTGCGTCGGACGATCCAGTAGTCGGCGATCAGGATGCCGGCCACCGTACCGAGCAGACCGCCGACCAGACCGAGCCAGGTGAAGATGTACAGCTCCGGGGTCTCGGTGAGCTTCCACGGCATGATCAGCACACCGACGACGCCCGTGATCAGCGCGCCCGTACGGAAGTTGATGAGCTTGGGTGCGAGATTGGCCAAGTCGTACGCGGGTGACACCACATTCGCCGCGATGTTCACGGAGATCGTCGCGATCAGCACGGTCACCAGGGCGTAGAGCAGTCCGAAGACGTTGTCGGTCCTGGCGACGAGCTCGACCGGATCCCAGATCGCCTCTCCATAGACGGCCTGCGAGCCGGAGGTGACCAGGACCGAGAGGAGCGCGAAGAGCGTCATCGTGGTCGGCAGGCCCAGCGTCTGGCCCCAGATCTGGGCGCGCTGGCCGGCGCCGAACCGGGTGAAGTCGGGGATGTTCAGGGAGAGCGTGGCCCAGAAAGCGATCATGCCCATCAGGGACGGGAAGAAGACCGGCCAGAAGTCCGCGCCCCAGCCGAGCTTCGAGGGCTGGTCGAGCAGCGGGCCGAAGCCGCCGGCCTTGACGGCGACCCAGACGAGCAGCACCAGGGCGCCGACGATGACGAACGGCGCCGCCCAGTTCTCGAACCGCCGCAGGGTGTCCATCCCCCGGTAGATGATGGCGAGTTCGACCGCCCAGAAGAGGGCGAAGCAGAGCCAGAGCGTCCAGGGCTGCCCGCCGATCTCGGAGGCGCTCGCCCAGCCACCGAAGATCTTCCCGAGCAGGGTGAAGATGCCGACGCCGCCGATCCAGGTCTGGATGCCGAACCAGGCGCAGGCCACCGCGGCCCGGATCAGCGCGGGCAGGTTGGCGCCGCGCAGACCGAAGGAGGCGCGGGCCAGCACGGGAAACGGGATGCCGTACTTGGGTCCGGCGTGGCCGGTCAGCAGCATCGGGCCGAGCACGATCAGGTTGGCCAGCGCGATGGTGAGGACGGCCTGCTTCCAGTCCATGCCGAGGGCGACGAGACCGGAGGCGAGCAGCCACGAAGGGATGTTGTGGGCCATCCCGACCCAGAGGGCGGCGAAGTTGTACGTGGTCCAGGTGCGCCGCTCCAGGGGAACGGGCAGCAGGTCCTCATTGATGAAACGGTTGTCGGCGGGGACGGCTCCGGGGGCGAGTTCCACCCGGTCCGGCGGCGCGGATATGCGGTCCTGCGGTGGGATCGGTGGAGTGGGTGGGACGGTCGATGTCATGGCGGCTGGACCCTTCGCTCGGGAGCGGTGCCGTGCGGGCTGGGGAGAGGGGCGCGTACAGCCGTGGGGGGAGGCGCGGGTCAGGCGGACAGTGCGGGGATGATCTCGGAGCCGTACGCGTCGATCGTCGCTTCGCGCGCATCGTGCATGTTGTAGACGGCGAACTGGTCGACGCCCAGGTCGCGCAGCGCCCGGAGTTTCTCGATGTGTGCCTCGGCGGGGCCGAGGAGGCAGAACCGGTCGACGATCTCGTCGGGGACGAAGGCGGTGTCCGGATTGCCGGCGCGCCCGTGGTGGCTGTAGTCGTATCCGGCACGCCCGGCGATGTACTCGGTCAGTGCCTCGGGTACGAGGCCGGAGTGTTCGCCGTACCGGGACACCAGGTCCGCGACGTGGTTGCCGACCATGCCGCCGAACCAGCGGCACTGCTCGCGGGCGTGGTCGAGGTCGTCGCCCACGTAGGCGGGGGCGGCGACGCAGATGGTCACGGAGTCCGGGTCGCGGCCCGCCTCCGCCGCCGCGTCCCGTACAGCCTTGATCATCCACTCGGTGAGGAACGGGTCGGCGAGCTGCAGGATGAATCCGTCGGCCTTCTGTCCGGCGAGGGCGAGCGCCTTCGGACCGTACGCGGCCATCCAGACAGGCAGTCTGCCGTCCTTGACCCAAGGGATCTGGACCGGCTGCCCATCGACGGTCGCCTCCCGGCCCTCGGCGAGATCGCGGATGACGTCGATGGCCTCGCTGAGTCGGGCCAGGGTGTTGGGCTTGCGTCCGGCGACGCGCATCGCGGAGTCGCCGCGGCCGATGCCGCAGACGGTGCGGTTGCCGTACATGTCGTTGAGGGTGGCGAAGGTGGAGGCGGTGACCTCCCAGGTGCGGGTGCCCGGGTTCGTGACCATGGGGCCGACGACGAGGCGTTCGGTGTGCTCGAGAATCCGGCTGTAGATGACGAACGGTTCCTGCCAGAGCACCGCCGAGTCGAAGGTCCAGCCGTAGCGGAAACCGTTGCGTTCGGCGCGCCGCATCAGGCCCACGACGGCCGAGGCGGGCGGGTCGGTCTGGAGGACGAGTCCGAAGTCCATGGCAGGTGCTCCTAGTCCAGGTACTGACTGGTGGCGCGCGGGGTGTACATGCCGTGGCCGGCGCGCCCGGTGAACTTCCTCCGGTCGATGACGACTTCGCCACGCGAGAGGACGGTCTCGACCTGTCCGGTGATCCGCTTTCCCTCGTACGCCGAGTAGTCGACGTTCATGTGGTGCGTCTCGGCGGAGAGGGTCTGCTCGGCGTGCGGGTCGTAGATGACGACATCGGCGTCGGCGCCCGGGGCGATGGTGCCCTTCTTCGGGTAGAGGCCGAACATCCGGGCCGGGGAGGCGCAAGCGATCTCGATCCAGCGGCGGCGGGAGATGTGACCGTCCACGACCGCCTGATGGAGGAGGTCCATCCGGTTCTCCACGCCGGGCATGCCGTTCGGGATCTTCGAGAAGTCACCGCGGCCCATCTCCTTCTGGCCGGAGAAGCAGAACGGGCAGTGGTCGGTGGAGACGACCTGGAGCTCGTTGTTCCGGAGGCCGCGCCAGAGCGCCTCCTGGTGCTCCTTGGGCCGCAGCGGGGTGGAGCAGACGTACTTCGCGCCCTCGAAGTCCGGCTCGGCGAGGTTGTCGGTGGAGAGGAAGAGGTACTGCGGGCAGGTCTCGCCGAAGACCGGAAGTCCCTTGTGGCGGGCGGCCGCCAGCTCGGCGACGGCCTCGTCGGCGGAGACATGCACGACGTACAGCGGGGATCCGGCGACACGGGCGAGCTGGATGGCACGGTGGGTGGCCTCGGCCTCCAGCGCCACCTTGCGGACGTCGCCGTGGTAACGCGGGTCGGTGCGGCCAGCGGCCAGCGCCTGTTCGACGAGGACGTCGATCGCGATGCCGTTCTCGGCGTGCATCATGATCAGCCCGCCGTTCCCCGCGGCCCGTTGCATGGCGCGCAGGATCTGGCCGTCATCGCTGTAGAAGACACCGGGGTACGCCATGAACAGCTTGAAGGAGGTGACTCCCTCCGAGACGAGGAGGTCCATCTCCTTGAGCGAGGACTCGTTCACATCGGAGAGGATCATGTGGAAGGCGTAGTCGATGGCGCAGTTGCCGTCGGCCTTCGCGTACCAGGCGTCGAGTCCTTCCCGGACCGCGCGCCCCACGGTCTGGATGGCGAAGTCGACGATCGTGGTGGTGCCGCCCCAGGCGGCCGCCCGGGTGCCGGTCTCGAAGGTGTCGGCGGCGTAGGTGCCGCCGAACGGCATCTCCATGTGCGTGTGCGCGTCGACACCGCCCGGGATGACGTACTTGCCGGAGGCGTCGATGGTCCGGTCGGCGGTCCAGCTCGTGGCCGCTTCGGTGCCGTGCGCGGCGAGCGCGGCGATGCGGCCGCCCTCGATGAGTACGTCGGCGTGGATTTCGTCGGACGCGGTGACGACGAGGCCGCCGTGGATGACGGTGCGGCTCATGTACCCCTCCTCACTGTGGCGGAATGGGTCTACGCACGTAGATAGGGTGCGTGGTGAAGAACGTAGAAGTGGGTTACCCACTGTGGCAATACCGCTGCGGCTAACCGCTGAAGACGTTTCCGTTTCCGGGCATGGCGTACACCGTCGGCCCAAAGCCGACGCCGGGTCTCGTCGTATACCGCCGGGCGGACTTGCCCCAGCTCTCCAGGGGGCTGTTCGGCCGCTCCGCGGACGGTCGGGCGACGCCGGAGGACCGGTCTCGACAGCTCCTGCCGGAACCGACCGGCACCTGAACACGGGCGGCCCTCGGGAACCGCACCCTCCGCAGCTCTTGAACTGTCCATCGCCGAGGTGACGCCAGGAACGATGCCCGGGGAGGACCACGAAACCCATGAACGTCGCCGATCGTGGGCAGGCCCCCGCCCTCTCGCATTCTGAGCTGCCATCAGCACTTCCGCCCTGCGTGAGCCGACGCAGGGTCAGCCGCGGCGCCTTCGAACGCGTACGGCAGGATGGGCGATCGCGTCGGACCCCGGTCCGCACATCCGTGCCTCCCGGCGCGAACCGCACACCCGAGAATCGAACAGGTAAAACGGTGACGAAGCATCCCGTCCGGCGCCCGGAAGCGGCGGCGGTTCCCCCCATCAGTCGTGTTCCCCGGACAGCGGGGAGGCAGCGGTGAACCGGGGCCTCACTCTGCACGACTTGGTCGTCGCCGGTACAGCGGTGGCTGCCGGCATCGCGGCGGGCCTCCTGCTGCGCGTGACTCTGCGATGGCTGGGAGAACGAGCCAGCAGGACGCGTTGGAGCGGTGACGACATCATCGTCGACGCCTTGCGGACACTGGTCCCCTGGGCGGCGACAGCCGCCGGTGCGGCTGCGGCGGCCACGGCGCTTCCGCTGACCTCCAGGGTCGGGCACCACGTCACCATGACGCTGACCGCTTTGCTCATCCTGGCCGCGACGCTCACGGCGGCCCGGGTGATCACCGGTCTGGTGCGGTCCGTGGCGCAGTCCAGGTCGGGGGTGGCCGGATCGGCCACGATCTTCGTCAACATCACGCGCGTCGTGGTGCTGGCGATGGGCTTCCTCGTCATGCTCGAGACGCTGGGCGTCTCCATCGCGCCTCTGCTCACCGCGCTGGGCGTGGGCGGTCTGGCGGTCGCTCTGGCGTTGCAGGACACGCTGGCCAATCTGTTCGCGGGCGTGCACATCCTCGCTTCGAAGACGGTGCAGCCAGGCGACTACATCCGGCTCAGCAGCGGCGAGGAGGGCTATGTCGTCGACATCAACTGGCGGAACACCGTGGTGCGTCAGCTGTCGAACAACCTCGTGATCATCCCGAACGCAAAGCTCGCCGGCACCAACATGATCAACTTCAGCCGGCCGGAACAGCAACTTTCGATCATGGTCCAAGTGGGTGTCGGCTACGACTGCGACCTCGAACACGTCGAGCGCGTCACGACCGAAGTCGTCGAGAACGTGATGACCGACATCACCGGCGCCGTCCCCGACCACGAACCGGCCGTCCGGTTCCATACGTTCGGGGACTCCAGGATCAACTTCACGGTCATTCTGGGGGTCGGCGAGTTCAGCGACCAGTACCGGATCAAGCACGAGTTCATCAAGCGCCTGCACGAGCGATTCCGGGCCGAGGGCATCACGGTCCCCGCTCCGACGCGCACCGTGACCGTGCAGCCGGGAGCGGCGCCGGTCGCGATCCCCCACCAGCGCGAGGCGACTCAGTCGTTGTCGTAGCCGTGGTCGCATCGCCGTCATGCGGCTGATCACGACTGCCCGGTCACACCGGTCCGGTCGCGCCGGCGTACCGTCACGCCGGCGACTTCCGGGCGAGCTTCGCACAGTACGGTCACGCCGCCGGGCAGTCCTTCGCGGTGTGCGCCGGGCGCGGCGGCCGCGTCCGGAAGTCCGCCGGGCGGGCCGCGGTACGGACCGTTCGGCTCCGCGTTGCACAACGCCGGCCGTCCGTGAACACCGCGCCGCACCCCCGACTGCTCAATCTCCGGCCAACGCCGCCCGAAACCCGATGAGTTCACCTCGGATCACTCGGCTCGGCACCGTCGACCCACGGACGATAACAACCGAGTCAAAAATAACGTAACGGTTACGGGTCTGGTCCAAATGTTGGGTACGGTTCACGCGCTCGTCCCGTTTCGGGCGTGAGGCGATCACCACGGACGGCGAGTCTGTGGCGCGTCACCGAACACCCGTTGTCCGGTTTCCCCGCTTTCGATCCCGGAGGATCACGTGCCCATATCGCGCTCCGCGCGTACCGTGCTGGCCGCCGCCACCGTCGTCGCCGCCGCCCTTCCGCTGTCGGTCGCCCAGGCCGACGAGTCCCGGGCCGCCGCCGCGGCCCCGTACGCCGGCCTGCCGTCCGGCAGCAAGCAGGCGAAGACGCTCGTCATCGGCATCGACGGCGCCACGTTCGACGCCTTCGCCCGCGCTGACGTACCGCACCTCAAGCAGCTGATGTCCGAGGGGCTGACCGCGCGCAGCAACCTGTACGCGAACCCGATGGCCCCGACCGTCTCCGGCGCCGGCTGGTCGTCCATCGCCACGGGTGTCTGGCCCGACAAGCACAACGTGAAGGACAACAACTTCACCGCCCCGAACTACGGCCAGTACCCGGACTACGCGACCCGGTTGGAGGCCGCCGACCCGACCACGTCCACCCTGGTCGTCGGCACCTGGAGCCCGGTCCCCCAGATCATCTTCGGCTCGACAACGGATCTGCGGATCGCCGGCGGCAACGACGAGGGCACCACCGCGAAGGCCACGGACTATCTCGCCCATGGCAATCCCGACTCCACCTTCGTCCACCTCGACGAGGTCGACGGCGCCGGGCACGCCTCCGGCAGCGCGAGCGACGCCTACCTCAAGGCGCTCAACACCGTGGACGGACAGGTCGGACGGCTGCTCGACGCCGTCGCCTCCCGGCCGACGTACGCCCAGGAGAACTGGCTCGTCGTCATCACCGCCGACCACGGCCACACCCCGACCGGTGGCCACGGCGGCAACACCCCGCTGGAGCGCGGCACCTTCGTGATCGCCCGCGGCCGGGGCATCGAGCCCGGTTCGGTACGCGACGATGTCAAGATCACCGACATCGCGCCGACCGTTCTGCACCACGAGGGCGTCGCCATCGACCCCTCGTGGAACCTCGACGGCACCGCGCTCTCCGCCCTGAAACCGGACGCCTTCGACACGCTGCGCGACACGCTCCGGACCCCCGTCGACGAGACCAAGCTCCCCGCCGACACCAAGGGGTGGACGAACACGGCCCCCGACGGCTGGACCATCGACAACTCGAAGATGCCCGCCGGTGGCGTCACCGAGTGGCGCGGCTGGTCCTTCGCCACCGACGAGTTCTGGACCAACGCCGAGCGCGGCCAGGGCCGCGAGACGAACGTCCGCGCCCGCAATGTGTTCGCGGTCGCCGACTCCGACGAGTGGGACGACAAGGCGCACGACGCCGGGCAGTTCGACTCCACGCTCGTCAGCCCCGCCTTCCCGTTGAACGGTGCGGCCACGGCGAACGTCTCGTACGCCACGAACTACCTCATCGACGGCCCGCAGACCGGTGACGTCTACGTCTCGTACGACGGTGGCGCACCTCAGCTCGTGAAGTCGTACCGGGCGAACACCAACACGGTCGAGCACCTGCAGCTGAACGTTCCGGCGGGCGCACAGTCGGCGAAGCTGAGCTTCCGCTACACCGGCACCAACAGTGCCTTCTGGACCGTCGACCAGGTGGCGTTCGGCCAGCCCAACCCGCCGTCGCAGCTCGCCGTCGCCTCCCTGAAGGCCGACACCGAGCTGCTCGGCCGGCCCGGCTCCGACGCCGCGTGGAAGGTCACCGCGGACGGCGTGGTCAAGACCGCGCAGGGCGCTCCGGTGCGGGGCGCGAAGGTGGTCGCCGAACTGCGGTACGGCAACCAGGTGCAGAAGCTGACCGGCACGACGAGGACGGACGGCTCCGTCCGCTTCGGGGCGACCGTGCAGCAGGGCAACGCCGAGGCCACCCTCACCGTCACCGACGTGCGCTACCAGCACCTCGCGTACTACGGCGAACTCGACGCGGTCCGCTCCCTGGTCCTCACCCGCCCCACCGGCCACCGCGGCTGACCGACCGGCCGGGCCCCGGAGACACCCACCGGGGCCCGGCCCCGTCGCGCACACGCCGGACAACGGCCCCGGCCGCGCCGGTCCCGCGCCGGGTTACCGTGGCAGTTCCCGCCGGTGCGGCCCTCCACAGGCCGCCGGGGCACACAGCACAGCGGCCCCCCGCGCCACTGTGCGCTGCGCACAGGTTCCCGCCCCCGGGCCTGTCTACTGTGCCGCCATCCCCACCCGCTGAGGGGTGAGTCGGTCAGTACGAATGCCTGGAGGACAGCCGGTGAGCGCGACAACTGCACGTTCCGGTGCAACCGGAGAACCCCTGGAGACGGGGCCGGACAAGGCCGGATCCGCCGGGCTCCGCCCCGTCGGCGCCTACTTCGAGGCCATGCCGTTCGGCCGCGCCCATCTTCTGGCGGCGCTGGCCCTCTTCATGGCCTTCGTCATCGAGTCGTGGGAGCAGCTCGCCCTCGTCTACGTCTCCGGTGATCTCGGCGACGCGTTCTCCATCGACGCGGGCCGGATCGGCTGGGTGCTCTCCGCCGTCGCTCTCGGCATGATCCCGGGTGCGCTGGTCTGGGGTCCGGTGTCGGACCGGATCGGCCGGCGCGCGGTATGTCTGTGGAGCCTGTCCGTGTACGGAGCCATCGCCCTGGCCGGCGCCTTCTCGCCGAACTTCACGGTGCTGCTGGTCACCCGGGTGCTGTCGGGGCTGGCGCTCGCCGGAATCTACACGGTCACCTTCCCGTACTTCCTGGAGCTGCTGCCGTCCCGGACGCGTGGCCGGGCCGCGGTCTATCTGTCGATCGGCTGGCCGATCGGTGTGCTGGCCGCGGTCGGTGTGACGCAGCTGCTGGCCGGCCTGGGCTGGCATGTGGTGGCCATCGCCTCGGCCCTTGCCGGTCTGTGGGTGTTCGCGATCCGCGCCTGGGTGCCGGAGTCCCCTTACTGGCTGGCCGGGCAGAACCGGCACGACGACGCGGCTGCCGTGCTGCGCAGGCTGGGTGCCGATGTCCCCGCCGGCACCCGCTTCGAGGTCGTCGCCCCCGAGCGGGCCGGGCGTCCGGTGGAGCTGCTGCGCGGCAGGCTGCTGCGGATCACGCTGCAGATGCTCGTCGTGAACTTCACCTTCAACTGGGGATACTGGGGTCTGCAGACCTGGCTGCCGACGCTGCTCCAGGACAAGGGCCTGAGCATGTCGGCGAGCCTGGGCTTCGTCGCCCTCAGCGCCCTGTTCATGATCCCCGGCTATGTGTCCGCGTCCCTGCTGACCGGGCGCTTCGGCCGCAAGAAGGTCTTTCTGCCGTACGTCGCACTCGCCGCGGTCAGTGGAATCCTCTTCGCCTACTCCGGCTCGATGACCGAGCTGTACATCGCGAACTTCGCGCTGTCCTTCTTCAGCCTCGGCGCCTGGGGCGTATGGAACACCTGGAACGGTGAGTTCTTCCCCACCGCCCTGCGCGGTACGGGGTACTCCTGGGCCACCGCGGCCCAGCTGGTCGCGACCTCCCTCGCCCCCTCGGTGGTCGGCTTCCTCCTGGCGCAGGCGACCGGCTTCTCGACGACGATCCTGTTCATCACCTCCTTCCTGGTGGTGGCGCTGCTCTTCGCCTCTCCGCTCCCGGAGACCGAGGGCCAGGACCTGGAGTAACGGCCGCGACGAATTCCGCCCGCCGGCCGTCTCCCCCACCGGCCGGCGGCCGGTTCCCACGGCGCGCGCCCCAGGGCCTGATGGCAGGATGATGCAGGTGAGACTCGGTGTGGACGTGGGGCGTGCGACGACGGTGGCCGTTCTCGTCGGCCCCGACGGCACGACATCGGCACACGCCGTGGTCGACTCGTCGGCCTCCCTCGACCGTTCGCTGCGCGATGTCCTGGACGCACTGGGCCCCCTCATGAACGTCCCGTACGAGCGCGTCGAGGTCGTCTGTCTCACGACCGACCTCGACCGTACGCCCCACGACCCGTCGCCCGTCGCCGTGCTGCGCATCTCACCTCCCAGCCATCCCGCGCTCGGCCCGTCCCCGCATCCGGGCGGGCTCACCCGCGTCGTCGCGGGCGGGTCCTCGCTCACCGGCCGGACGCTGGCGCCGCTGGACCGGGCCGGGGTCGCGGCGTTCGCCCGGGACGCGGCGGCCGCCTCGATCACCTCGTTCGCGCTCTGCGCGGCCGGTTCGCCCGCCCGCCCGGAACCGGAGCTGGCCGCGGCCTCCGTGATCGCCCGCCACCTTCCCGGTGCGCACATCACCCTCTCGCACGAGATCGGCTCCCCCGGTCTGCGCGAGCGCGAGAACGCCGCCGCAGCCAACGCCGCGCTCGGCCGCTGGGCCGAGCACCTCACCACCACGGCCGAACGAGCACTGCGGGCCCGTGGCATCACCGCCCCGCTGTTCTTCGCACGGGACGACGCCGGTCTCGTCTCCGCCGAATACGTACGCCGCTACCCGGTGATCGCCACGGTCTCCGCCACGGCCTGCGCGCTGCGCGGCGCCGCACTGCGGGCGGGCGCCGAGCGGGTGGTCGTGGTGGACGCCGCCGGTTCCGCGGTCCGCTGCTCAGCCGTCACGGACGGCGAACTGGAGGCCGGGGACGCGGGCCCGGGGCCCGGCGGGCTCTGGATGGATGTGGGCAGGCCGCGCCTGAACACCCTGCCGTTCGGCGGCGAGGACCTGCCCACCGACGCACGGCCCCGGGTCGACGCCCTGGTCGCCGGAGTGCTGGAGCGCGCGCCGGGCAGCACGGTGCTGTACGCAGGCGGCGCGGCCCCGCACTTCGGTGGTGACCGTGAGGCGATCTCGGCGGCGGCGTACGGCGCGGCGCGCGCGGACACCCGAGTGGAGCTGGAGCAGGTGGTGGTCGCGCCGGGCCGGGCGGAACTGGACCGGCTCATCGGGCTGGCCCGCGATCAGGCACTGGCCCGGGTCGTGTCGGCGGGTGCGGCGCCGGGCGGGGCCCGGGTGGCACGAACGGTCCACACGCCCGTCTCGTATCTGCCGGGCGGGGTCCACCGCATCAGGGTCCGGGCCGTGGGCCCACCCGCAGGAGCCACCTCATGAGCGGGGCCCCGCTCCGGGTGGACGCAGCCGTGCTGGAACACCTGGCGACCGGGTCGCTCGTGCTGGCGGCGGGCGCGGCGGAGTCGGCGTTCCGGGTGGCACTGGACTGGGCACGGGCGTCTGTGGCCGCGCACGGGCCGGTGCGGCTGCTGGCCCCCGACGAGCTGAACGACCTGCGTCTGTGTGTGACGGTCACGCTGGTCGGCTCATCGGCTGCGCTCGCCGAGCAGCTGCCGACCGGTGCGGAGACGGTACGGGCGGTGCGTGCCCTGGAACGGCTGCTGGGCACCCGGGCGGACGCGGTCGTCACGCTGAACACGGCTGGGGAGAACGCCCTGCTGTCGGTGGCCGCCGCGGCGGACTGCGGGCTTCCGCTGGTCGACGGCGACGGCTGCGGACGAGTGCTTCCGCTGCTGGAGCAGTCGACGTTCACGCTGGCCGGGGTGGCAGCGGCGCCGCTCGCGCTGGCGACCCCGTCGGGCGATGTGGTCGTGGTGGAGTCCGCCGGCGGGCGGGTGGAGGATCTGGTGCGGCCGCTGGTTCCGGCGGCGGGTGGCTGGGCGGTGGCCGTCTGCTATGCCATGCCGGGCGGGGTCCTGGCGGGTTCCGTGGTGCCGGGCACCGTCAGCAGGGCGATCCGCTCGGGCACGGCGACGCCCCGCGATCTGTTCGCGCCCTGGTCGCTGCGGCGGCTGTGCCGGGGCCGGATCACGGCGGTGGAGCACCCGGCGGACGAGCACGGCTACGCGGCGCCGGAACCGTACGAGCGGGTCGGCGGCCAGGACACCCACCCGTGGCCCGCCCTGCCGTCGCGCCCGACGAGTGTGCTGGTCGCCGAGACGGAGGGGCTCGGCCGTCACTTCCGTCTGGAGGCACACAACGAGGTGCTGCTGGCGCTGGCGGACGGGGCGCCCGTCGCCGCCGCGCCCGACCAGATCCTGATCCTGTCGGCCTCAGCCGACCGGCGCGTGCTGGATGTGGAACGGGCGGTGCCCGGCGTGGAGGTCGAGGTGGTGGTCATCCCCGCCGCGCCGGCCTGGCACACGCCCGAGGGCCGACGGCTGGCCCGGGCCGGCGCGGTCGGTCCGCAGGACACACAGGAGGACTCGTGGTGAACAGGCCGACCGGCCGCCCGGTCCGCGAGGGCGCGCTCACCGTCGCCGAACTCGTCCAGCAGGGGCGGCTCGCCGGGGTCCGGATGTCCGGGGCGAGCGGCCGCGGCACCGAGGTGCGATCGGTGCGCATCGTGGACCGTACGGCGGCCCTCGACACCCTCGAACCGCACACGGCGGTCGTACTGACCGGCAGGGTGGCTGCCGCGGGCTGGACCGTGGAGATGGCGCTGCGCAAGGCGTGGGAGCATGCCGCGGCCTGTGTCGTGGTCACCGAGTCGGCGGGGCGGCCGGGTTCGGTGGGGGCGCTCGCCGACCGGCTCGGGGTACCCCTGCTGGTGATCGACGAGGACCCGCTGGACGCTGCGGTCCGTATCGCATCGGCGGTCGCCCGCCCGGACGCCGGACGGACCGCGCTGGTGGCCCAGGCGGCCCGGGCGCTCGCCGACGCCGGACCGCACGCCGGACGGGTGCTCTCCGCGCTGCACGCGGTACTGCCGTCCACGGCGGTGGCGCTGACCGGGACGGCCGGTGAGGTGCTGGCGGGCCGACGGGCCGCGCTCTCGGTGGAGGGCGGGGCGCTCACGGTCCGGGTGGAGGTCCCGGACGGCGACGGCGGCTCGCTGGGCACCCTGGTCGCCCGGTCGGGCTCGCGGGTCGCCGGGTGGGAGGAGACGGTGCGGGACGTGCTCTCGCTCGCGGTCGCTCCGCTCACCGCGTGGTGCGCGCTGCGCCGTCTGGACGACGAACGGACCGGCCACCGAGCGGAGTTGTTGCTTCGCCGACTGTTGAAGGCCGATGCCCGAGCCTTGGGCGACGACGGGCCCGGGGCGGGCCCGGGTGAGGAGGAGCGTGCCGAGGCGGCGGCGCTGGGCTGGCCCGCCCGTGGCCCGCTCGTCGCATACGCACTGCGCCCGGTCGCGGGCCGGGAGGGCCCCGATCCCGGCCCTGCGCTGCGCGCGGTGTGGGCGGCGGTCGGACCGGGAGGGCCGCTGGTCGCATACGAGGGTTGCTGGGTGGCCTGGCAGTCGGTGACCCCGGCGGAAGGAGCGGACCCGCTCGACGACGCGACCCGGCATCTGGCCGACGCCCTCGCGGCCCTGGCCGCCTATGTGCCGGTCGCGGGCGGGGTGGCGGGAACGGCGGAATCGCTGCCGTCCCTCGGTCCGGTCCTCGCCGACGCGTGCGCGGCGGCCGGTGTCGCGGCCGCGGGTGATCCGGGGAGCGTGGTGCGCGGGGACCGGATGGGCGCGGCCCAACTCCTGTCCGCCGTACCGACGGAGTTGCTGCGCGGACCGGCAGAGGTGGTGCTCGCCCCGCTCCTCGCAGCGGACCGGGACGGCACCCTGCTGCGTACGCTGGCGGTCGTCCTCGACGCGGGCGCCGCGCCGACGGCGGCGGCCGAGGTGCTCGGGGTGCACCGCAACACGGTGACGGCCCGGCTGGATCGTATCCGCTCACTGGGTTTCGATCCTGACGATGCGTCACAACGGCTGGCGCTTCATCTGGCCTGCCGGGTGCTGCTGTCCGGGGACGGCGAATGCTGAGCGGCTCACCGTCGCCGTTTCCGCGGGAGTTGCCGGTGCGGCACGGAATGTCCCGAGCCGGCCGCTCCCGGTCCTCGGCCGGCTCGCCGTCGGTCGCACGCCGCGTCTCCGCGTCCGCGAGCACTGCCGCGGACACCGGGGCCGGGTGAGCAGGCCGGCGCCGCGCAGCTGGGCCGGCGGGCCCCGGTGCGACCGGCCCCGGTGCGGGGCCGGTCCGCCGGTCAGGCTCCGTAGACGGCCGCCGCGTGCGCCGCGGTCAGCAGCCCCTGCCGCACATCCTCGGCCACCGCCTCGGCCGCCCGCTCCCCCGCCGGGCCGAACCCGCCGCCACCCCCGCTCTCGCAGCGCAGCACATCGCCCTGGCGCACGGTCAGCGCATTGGTCTTCAGCAGTGAACGCTCGCCGTCACACCCCGGGTTGAGTGTCACCCGCGGGGCCGCACCCGCCGTGCCGCCGAAGACGCCCCAGGCCGGGGTGACCGACCGTTCCCACCAGAGGGAGAGCTGCTGGTCGGCGGCGAACCGGTACTGGCGCACCACGCCGTTGCCCCCGCGCGTGCGGCCCGCACCGGCGGAGTCAGGGCGTATCGCGTACTCCTCGACGCGCACCGGGAAGAGGGTCTCCAGCACCTCGACCGGCATGTCGCGCAGCGAGCCGTTGACGTTGTTGATCAGGCAGGACTCGCCGTCGGACGTCTCCCAGGCGCCCCAGCCGCCGACCGTCGCCTCCTGGGAGACGAAGAGCTTTCCGCTGCGCGGGTCGGTGCCGGTGAACTGGACGATCATCGAGTCGCCGTAGCTTGCCGCGGCGGCGCGGTCCGGGACGGCCGGGGCGAGTGCCCGGACGACCAGGTCGATGACCAGACCGAGGTGCGAGTAGTAGTACTGGCAGGCGGCCGGTTCCACGGCGGCGAGCATGGTGCCGGGCCGGGTGAGCACGTCGAGCGGCCTGAACGATCCGCCGTTGAGCGGGACTTCACCGCTCACGAGCAGCTTGTAGCCGACCCGGCAGGCTGCGACGGTCTGCGCGGCACCGCAGTTGACGGGTCCGGTGGCCTGGTCGGCGCAGTCGGTGACGTCCATCGTCATGCGGTCGCCGTCGATGGTGACACGGACGGTGACATGCAGGGGTGTGCCGAGGTCGATGCCGTCGTTGTCGAGATGCCCCGTGGCCTCGTACACACCGTCGGGGATCGCGGAGATCTCCTGGCGCTCCAGCCGCTCGGTCTGGGCGAAGATCGCGTCACGGGCTGCGAGCACGGTCTCCAGGCCCCACCGTCCCACGATCTCCGCGAGCCGTCGTGCACCGGTGCGGGCACAGGCCACCTGGGCACGCATGTCGCCGAGGGTGGGGTGCGGGAAGCGGACCTGACGTGAGATCAGATCATGGACCAGTTCGCAGGGTTCGCCGTTCTCATAGATCTTCAACGGGCCCATGCGCAGACCCTCCTGATGGATCGTCGTGGAATCCATGGAGCCGCCGGGGTCCTTGGATCCCATGTCGATCCAGTGCGCGCGCGAGGCGGCGAAGCCGACGAGTTCGGCGTCGACGAAGATCGGGGCGTAGACGGTGACGTCGTTGAGATGCGTGCCGCCGATGTACGAGTCGTTGAGCACCCAGACGTCGCCGGGCCGCCAGATCCCGGCGCCGTACATCTGCTCCGTGGCCCGGGTGCACTCCTCCAGGTTGCCCAGGAAGATCGGCAGGCCGGAGGACTGGCCGAGAACATGGTGGTCGCGGTCCAGAAGCGCGACGGCGCAGTCCTTGGCCTCGTAGATGGTCGGGGTGTAGGAGGAACGGATCAGCGTGGTGTTCATGTCCTCCGCGGCCTGGAGCAGCGCGCAGCGGATGATCTCCGTGGTGACGGGATCGACGGCGACCGGGGTGATCGGGTCGACGGCGACCTGGGCCGTACTGGTCATGCGACGCCTCCGAGCTTGATGACGAGGAATCCGTTGTCGTCCACGGTGACCGTGGCGTCCGGCGGGACGACGGTGGTGGAGGTGGCCTCGACGATGACGGCGGGGCCGGGGATGTGCTGCCCGGGGGCGAGGTGCTCGCGGCGCAGCACCGGGGTGTCGTGCGCGACGCCGCCGAAGACGACCGGCTTGACGGGGGCCTCGGGGGCTTCGCCGGCTGCTGCCGCGTACGGGACGGCGGCGAGTTCGGGGAGTCCGCCGAGCGCGGTGGTACGCAAAGTGACGAACTCGACGGGCGCCTCGGGAGTCGCATGGCCGTAACGGCGTTCGTGAAGCCGGGCGAAGCGTTCGGCGACCGAGGCGAGGAAGCCTGCGGCGGCCGGCTCGGCGGGGCCGGAGAGCGGCACGGTCAGGGTGTAGTCCTGGCCTTCGTACCGCATGTCGACGGCATGCTCGATACGGTGCCGGGCCGCCGGTACGCCCTGCTCGGCGAGGGCCTCGAAGCCTTCGGCCTGCAGTCCGGCGAGGGCGTCCGCCATGGCCGCGCCGTCGAGGTCGGCGCCCGGGGTGAAGAACTGCAGCGTGAGGTCGCGGCGGACCTCGGTTCCGAGCATGCCCCATGCGGAGAACGCGCCGGGAAAGCGCGGGACGACGACCTCCTCGATGCCGAGTTCGCGGGCGATCTCCACCGCGTGCATGGGTCCGGCGCCGCCGAAGGCGAGAAGCGCGAACTCGCGGGGTTCCAGGCCGTGCTCGACGGTGAGGGTACGGATCGCCTGAGCCATCTTGGCGTTGGCGACGTCGCAGATGCCGCCGGCCAGATCGATGGGGTCGAGACCGAGCGTGTCGGCGAGTTCCGCGACGGCGCGGTGGGCCGCTCCGGTGTCCAGGGTCATGTGCCCGCCGGCGAACCAGTCGGGGTCGACGCGACCGAGGACGGCGTTGGCATCGGTGACGGTGGCCCGGGTGCCGCCACGCCCGTAACAGGCGGGGCCGGGTACCGCGCCCGCCGATTCGGGGCCGACGCGCAGTCCACCCGCCTCGGCGTAGGCGAGGGAGCCACCGCCCGCACCGATGGTGTGCAGGTCGACGAGCGGCATGAGGACGGGGAAGCCGTCGGCTGCGCCCTCGTTGGAGACATTGGGCCGCCCGCCGAGGACGAGCGACACATCGAACGAGGTGCCGCCCATGTCGACACAGATCGCGTTCGGCCGCCCCAGCAGCGCGGACGCCGCGACCCCGCCCATGGTGCCGCCGACCGGTCCGGACAGCAGGGTCTGGAGGGGGTGGCGGCGGGCGAAGGAGGCGTTGACGACGCCGCCGGAGGACTGCATGACCTGGACGGGAACGGTCAGCCCGTGTGCGGCGAAGCGGTCCTCGATCCGGCCGAGGTAGCGGCGTACGACCGGACCTGTGTACGCCTCCAGTACGGCGGAGGAGGTGCGTTCGTACTCCCGCCATTCGCGCGCCACCCGGTGGGAGAGCACGATCATCACGTCGTCGCCGAGCTCCTCGGCGAGGATCTCGCCGGCCCGCACCTCATGGGCCGGGTTGGCGTAGGAGAAGAGCAGCGCGACGGCGACGGCGTCGAAGCTCTCGTCGCGCGCGCGGCGGGCCGCGGCCCGCACGGCGTCCTCGTCGAGCGGGACCAGCTCGGTGCCGCGAGAGTCGAACCGGCCTCCCGCCTCGGCGGTGGCGTACCGGTCCACGAGCGGCACCGGCTTGCGGTAGTGCAGGTCGAACATGCGGTCCCGGTTGCCGCGGGCGATCTGGTAGACGTCGCGCAGCCCGGCCGAGGCGAGCAGCAGGACGCGGGCGCCCTTCCGCTCCAGCAGGGCGTTGAGGCCCTGGGTGGTGCCGTGGACGAAGAAGGAGATGTCGGCGGGGTCGTCGACCGCCCGGCCCAGCGAGGAGAAGACGCCCTCGGCGAGGTCTCCCGGCGTGGTGGGGGTCTTCGCCGCGTCGAAGGTGCCGCGCGTCTCGTCGTACGCGACGACATCGGTGAATGTGCCGCCGATGTCCATGGCCACCCGGTAAGTCATGCCGCCTCCCGGCTTTCTCAGGGGAATGGCGTGACGTTATCGACGGGGTGCTTCGGGCGGCTGTGCGCTGCGCACGGCGCACGACGTCCGCCTGTGCGCAGCGCCGGGTTCCTGCTGAGTCAGCCGGCCGGGCCGGGCTGCCGCACGTCCTCGTGGAGGTGGACGATCCGCCAGCTTTCCCCGGCCCGGTGCAGGATCACGGTGTTCCGGATGAGTTCGGGGCTGTTCGCGCCACCGTCCGCGGCGGGTTCGAAGTCAACGCGCAGCCAGAAGCGCAGGACGGCGATGTCTCCGAAGACGTCGACGGTGCGGTCGTACGCGGTGAGGCCGGTCTCCACCGGTCCCGCACCGGCTGCCGGGCGGGCGTCACGGATCCGGTCGAGGTCGGGCTTGCCGAGCAGGAGCGGGTCGGCTGCGGAGTCCCAGACGGTCGCCTCGGGGTCGAGCGCCCGGTCGATCCTCGTCCGGTCGCCGGCCTCGTACGCCTCGTACATTCCGGTGAGGACGGCCCAGACCGCGTCGGCGTCGGTCACCGATGCGCCGGGCCTGGCGGTGGACGGGAGAGGGCGGGTGTTCTCGGGCATGGCGGTGCTCCTGAGCGGACACGGGGGCGATGGCGGCACGTGGGCGTGACGGCGACACGAGGGTGTCATGGCGACGCCGCGGTGCGGGTGGCGGCCACGCTACACAGCCGCGCACCGGCCGCCACCCACACCCCTGTCGCTCATGCGCCGCTGCTCATTCCACCGATCGAAGAGCCTCCGCCAGGATCTCCGCGCCCTCCTCCGCCTCGGCGATGGACAGCGACAGCGGCGGGGCGATCCGGAGCGCGCTGGTGTTGTGTCCGCCCCCCTTGCCGATGAGCAGCCCGCCCTCGCGTGCCGCTTCGAGCACAGCGGTTGCCGCCTCCGGGTCGGCCTCGTCGGTGCCGGGCTTCACCAGCTCGATGCCGATCATCAGGCCCCGGCCGCGCACCTCCCGCACGCACTCCGAGCCCGCGACGATCGCCCGCAGCCGCTCGATGAGCAGTCCGCCGACGCGTCGCGCGTTGCGCTGGAGGTCGTGCTCCAGGAGGTACGAGAGGTTGGCGAGGCCTGCCGCCATGGTGACCGGCGAGCCGCCGAACGTCGAAATGGAGTTGGCGTCCAGGCAGTTCATGACCTCGGCGCGGGCCACGACGCCGCCGATCGACATGCCGTTGCCAATGCCCTTGGCGAAGGTGAGGATGTCCGGCGGGCCGTTCCGGTCGTGCGCCTGCCAGCCCCAGAAGTGGTCGCCGGTACGGCCCCAGCCGGTCTGCACCTCGTCGGAGATCCACAGGATGCCGTGCCGGCTCAGCACTTCGCGGAACGCCGCGAACAGGCCGTCGGGCGGGGAGGTGAACCCGCCGACGCCCTGGATGGGTTCGGCGATCAGCGCGGCGGCGTCACGGGTGTGCCCGAGCAGGTCCTCCAGGTCGGCCACGCACGCCTTGATGAACTGTGCGTCGCTGAGTTCCGCGTACGGGCCCCGGGTCCGGACCCCGCCGTGCACGTACAGCGTCTGCAGCGGGGACAGACTCGTCGGCGACCAGGCCCTGTTGCCGGTGATGCCGACGGCCGAGAACGACCTGCCGTGGTAGCTGTTGCGCATCGCCAGGATCTGGTTGGACCTGCGGTACGTGGTGGCGAGCAGCAGCGCCGTGTCATTGGCCTCGGTGCCCGAGGTGGTGAAGAAGACCCGGGCGTCGGGGATGCCGGAGAGCGTGGCGATGCGCTCGGCGAGTTCGACCATCGGCCGGTTGAGGTACAGCGTCGAGGTGTGGATGATCCGCCCGGCCTGCTCGGTGACCGCCTTAGTCACTTCGGGCAGCGCGTGAGCGGTCATCGTGGTGAGGATGCCGCCGAAGAAGTCGAGGTAGCGCTTGCCGTCCGCGTCCCAGACATGGCGGCCCTCACCGTGGGTGATCTCCAGCGGATGCCGGTAGTAGAGCGCGAGCCATTCGGGGCTGACGGCGAGGTGACGGTGGTGGAGACTGCTCACGGCTCCACCAGTCCCTCGTACGCGTCGGGGCGACGGTCCCGGTAGAACGCCCACTGCTGGCGCACTTCCTCGATGAGGCCGAAGTCGAGGTCCCGGACGAGGAGTTCCTCCTCCTTGTCGCTGGCCACCTCCCCGACGAACTGGCCGCGCGGGTCGACGAAGTAACTGGTGCCGTAGAAGTCGTTGTCGCCGTACTCCTCCTGGCCGACGCGGTTGATCGCGGCGACGAAGTACTCGTTGGCCACGGCGGACGCGGGTTGTTCCAGCTGCCAGAGGTAGCTGGAGAGGCCGCGCGAGGTCGCGGACGGGTTGTACACCAACTGGGCTCCGTTGAGTCCGAGTTGACGCCAGCCCTCGGGGAAGTGACGGTCGTAGCAGATATAGACGCCGACCTTGCCGACGGCGGTGTCGAAGACCGGCCAGCCGACGTTCCCGGGCTTGAAGTAGTACTTCTCCCAGAACCCCTTGACCTGCGGGATGTGGTGCTTGCGGTACTTGCCGAGGTACGAGCCGTCGGCGTCGATCACCGCGGCGGTGTTGAAGTAGAAGCCGGACTGCTCGATCTCGAAGACCGGCACGACGATCACCATGCCGGTCTCGCGAGCGAGCTCCTGCATCCGCCGGACGGTCGGCCCGTCCGGGACGGCCTCGGCCCAGCGGTAGTGCTCGGGCTCCTGCACCTGGCAGAAGTAGGGGGCGTTGAACACCTCCTGGAAGCCGATGATCTTCGCCCCCTGCCGGGCGGCCTCGCGAGCATGTTCCTCATGCTTGGCGATCATGGATTCGGTGTCGCCGGTCCAGGTCGCCTGGACGAGTGCGGCGCGTACGACGTGGGACATGAGCTGCTCCTTCGACGCGGCGTCAGAGAGCCTCTACGCGTTTTCTACGCACGTAGATTCGGTGCACAGGAGGAGAACGTAAGCCCCGCCACACGGTGGGGCAAGACCATCGCCGTGAACCGGCCGAGTCGATCATGTTTCGCACCCGTGCGGTTCACACTCTCTCCTCCTTCCCCAGGGGAGAGCAGATGCCACGCCGACGGACCCGTCCGGCACGGAAGCAGGCACGGGTGATCGGCTCCTGCACCGTGCCCCCGGCGCTCGCCGCGGCGGCGTTCAAGGCCGGCTCCCTGCCCGCCGTCGCCGCCGCCCCGGTCCCCGCCGGCGCCGCCTCGACGCGCCGCGGGCCACGGCCGGACCGGTGATCGTCCGAGGTTTCCGCGGGTCAGCCGGGAGTGCCCGCGATGCCCGCGACCCGCAGTGCGTGCACCAGGTCCCACTCCCGGTCCCGGGACACCGCGCGTGCGGCGGCGAGCAGTTGCGGTACGAGCTGACGGGGATCGCCCTCCGCGATCCGGGCCGCGTCCTCCGGGGTGTGCACACGGACAAAGGCGCCCATCAGCGCCTGCGCCTCCGGTTCGAGACCCGCCCGGTCCAGGGCCAGCACCGCGTCGGCGATCTCCGCCGCGGGCCGAGCCACCCCTTGACGCAGCAGCTGCCCGCAGTCGTCGGTGCGCCCCGCCGCGGCCAGCGCGCCCGCCGCGGCGGCGAGTTCGACGGGAGGAAGCAAGGCGACCTCCCAGAGCAGAGTTGCCCAGTCGGCCGCAAGACCCGACCGGTGCAGCTCATCGGCGAGCAACGGCAGCCGGTCCGCGGGCCAGCCCGCCGCCTCGCAGAGGACGACATGGGCCTCGCCGCCGCGGCCCTCGGTACGCAGCCGGACAAGCGTCTCGACGGCCTCGGCGGCGGCGCGGCGCGCGGCCGGGTCGGGTGCGGCCCGGGGCGGCTTACGGGCGCGGGCATCGACGTATTCCCCGGCCGGTGCGCCGCCGAAGCGCGCGCCGCGCGGCCCGGCGGCGGTGACCGGCGGGACGGGCAGGACAGGTGCGGTCATGGGGACGTCGAGGCCGGTGTCGTCGTCCACGTCCAGTCCGGCGAAGCGGGCGCCGCGCGGCTTCTTGCGTTTGCGGGCGGGCGGCGGAGCGGGGGCAGGCGACGGAAGCTGCTGGTCCCGGGAGGCGGGGGCGGGATCGGGGGCGCTGCGGGGTCCGGGCACACGGGGCGACTCGGGCCGCTCCGCCGCTCCTCGCGATCCCTCCGCCCGGAACCAGCCCTGCGGCACCGTCACGGCCGCCAGCCGCTTTCGCAGCTCCGTGCAGCGGGCAGAGGCGCGCGCGTGGTCGTCCTGGGCCCATGCCAGCACCTGCTCGTCCGGCGCCGGTGTGCCGTGCGGCCCGGCCGCGCGCAACCGCCGGGCCGCGTAGGCCTGCTCCTTGAGCATCAGCTCCAGCCGCTCCACGAGTGCCTGTCGTCCGCCCGGCCGCCGGTCGTGGGCGGCGGCCGATGCGGAGTACAGGGCGGCGGCGCGTACCGACTCACGTTCCGCGAAGCCCTTGCCGCGTTCTGCGGCCAGGTCTTGGAGCAACGACTCCACCACGTCCCACGGCGGGATCTCCGCCCCGTCGAGGCAGGCCCGCATGCCCTCGGGGTCGCGCCGGCAGAACACCCCGTACCAACCGCGCCCGGGGTCGAGCAGAGCCGTGAGACTCCGCAGATACGTCGCGAACTCGGTTACTTCCTCAGCCCGTTGATGTTCCGTCATCGTCGCCCTCACCCACCGTCGACTGGAGCGTTCCAGTCCGCAGGCATTCGACCGCAGGCATGTTACGGGGCGGCTACGTCCGCTTTTCCACTGGGGTGCGGTCGGCGCACGGCCGGAAGCGCGCACGCCCCCGCAGCCGCCGTTCAGAAGGTGACGGCGATCCCGGTGTGCGGCCGCTTCCCGAGGCGTACGACCATGGCGGGCCAGTCGACCAGCCAGAACTTCCAGGTGTACTTGCGGGCCAGCACACCGCGTACGGCACGCGTCCCCGCCTCGTCGAGCAGCCGCGCCGTGCCCTCGGCGCTCGGCGCACCGTCGGCGATCCGGCCGCGCACGTCGCAGACGGTCACCGTGACCCGGCCGTTGTTCCGGATCCTCTTCACCTTCCACGAGTCGCTCCGGGTCCAGATGAACAGCTCCTCGCCGTCGGCCGCCGCCCACACGGGCGTGGCGACGGGCGTGCCGTCCTTCCGGTACGTGGTCAGGCTCACGTACTCGCTGCGATCGAAGTCCTGGAGTGTCTGAGGAGTCACGGGCGTGACCCTACGCGCCCCGTCGACGGGGCGCGTAGGCCTCGTGCACGCTCACCGGCTCCGGAAGATGCTCCCGGGTCCCTGCGCAGGCCGGGCCGAGCAGGGGGAGCGGGCCGGCGCCGGACCCGGCGATCGCGCCGCTCGGCGGGATCGCCGCACCGGGCCGCCACCGCATTCGGCCGGCGGTCGCCGACTGAGCGGGGCCCACACGGATCCGCGCCGCCCGGGGCCGCCACGCGCTACCCGGCGCTACCCGGCCAGCGGGACGGCCGTGTCAGGTTCCTCGGCGCAGCGGATCAGCAGATCGTCCATGGAGAGGCCGAGTGCGCCGGCCAGCGCCGCGACGGTGAAGAACGCGGGGGTCGGGGCGCGACCGGTCTCGATCTTGCGCAGCGTCTCGGCGGAGATTCCTGCGCTCGCGGCGATCTCGACCATGCTGCGCGCGCCGCGCGCCTCGCGGAGCAGGCTGCCGAGCCGTTCGCCGCGAAGGCGCTCTTCCGGGGTGAGAGGCGTTCGTACCATGCCAGCCATTCTAATGCGCGCGTTATTCTCATACCGCCGTTATTCTCATACCGCTCCGATCGGTATAGTAATTGGCATGGTGCAGCTCAAGACGGATACATCCATAGAGGCGATGCGCGAGGCCGGGCGGGTCGTGGCCCAGATCCTGACAGCCGTACGGAAAGCGGCGACGGTCGATGTGTCGCTGCGCGAACTCGACGAGGTGGCGCGCGAGGTACTGCGCGACGCGGGCGCCGGGTCGCCGTTCCTGAACTACCGGCCACACTTCGCACCCACCCCCTTCCCCGCGGTGATCTGCACGTCCGTCAATGACGCGATCGTGCACGGCATCCCGACCGACCAGCGGCTGCGCGACGGCGATCTGGTGAGCATCGACGCGGGCGCGACGCTCGACGGCTGGGTCGGCGACTCGGCCGTCAGCTTCACGGTCGGCCGCGCCCGGCCGGCGGACACCCGACTGATCGACACGGCGTTCGCCGCACTGGACGCGGGGATCGCGGCGGCAGTCGTCGGCAACCGGATCGGGGACATCGCGCACGCGATCGGAGCGGTCTGCCGGACCGCCGGATACGGCATTCCCGAAGGGTTCGGCGGCCACGGCGTGGGCCGCTCCATGCACGAGGACCCGGCCGTCCCCAACGAGGGGCGACCGGGCCGCGGCATGCCGTTGCGACACGGAATGGTGCTGGCGATCGAGCCGATGCTGATCGGTGGCGGGCATGACGCGCTCCATCCGGACCGGGACGGCTGGACGCTGCGCACCTCCGACGGCAGCCGGGCGGCGCACGCCGAGCACACGATAGCGATCACGGACGCGGGGCCCCGCGTCCTCACCGCCCTCTGAACCACCCGGCCCCAGGTCTCCGTCACGGCCACGGGGCCGGCCCATGGCCGCATGCCGGCCACGAACCAGCCCCATGTCTGCCCTTATTGATGCATGATCACTTTCAGTCGCTCGGTGTCACGACCATCGCGGATCCGCCGCCCCGCCGCACCTTCTCCGCCGCCGCGAGCCACCGCCCGTCCGGCAGCCGCTGCACACCGGTGGCCGCCCCGATCTCCGGGTTCAGCTTGAAGGCATGGCCGAGCGACTCCAGTTCCGGCCGCAGCGGACTGTTCCACAGCGCGGGTTCGAGCTCGGTCGTCGGCGAGTTGCGCTGACTGGCGCGTGGCGCCGCGATCGCATCGACGAGCGGAAGACCGCGGTCGACCGTGCCGATGAGCGACTGCAGCACCGTGGTGATGATCGTCGCGCCGCCCGGCGAGCCCAGGGCCAGTACCGGCTGCCCATGCTTCAGCACGATCGTCGGCGAGATCGACGACCGCGGCCGCTTGCCCGGGCCCGGCAGGTTCGGGTCGTGCACCGCCGGGTTGGCGGGCGCGAACGAGAAGTCCGTCAGCTCGTTGTTGAGCAGATAGCCACGCCCCGGAACCGTGATGGCACTGCCGCCGGTCTGCTCGATGGTCAGGGTGTACGCGACGACGTTCCCCCACTTGTCGGCGGCCGTCAGATGCGTGGTGTTCTCCCCCTCGTAGGTCGTCGGGGCGGCCGTTCCACGGTTCGCACACTTGGCCGGATGGCGCGGGTCGCCGGGGGCGAGGGGGCTGGTCAGCACCGCGTCGTCCTTGATCAGGCACTCCCTCGAATCGGCGAACCGCTGACTCAGCAGTCCGCGCGTCGGCACGTCCTCGAACGCCGGGTCGCCGACCCACCGCCCGCGGTCCGCGAACGCGATCCGGCTCGCCTCGATGTAGCGGTGCAGATACTGGGCCTCGCTCGCCCGCGAAAGGTCGGTGTTCTCGAGGATGTTGAGCGCCTCTCCCACGCTCGTGCCCCCGGACGAGGACGGCGCCATGCCGTACACGTCGAGCCCCCGGTAGCCGACCTTCGTCGGGGCCTGCCGCAGTGCACGGTAGGAGCGCAGGTCCTTCGCCGTGAGATCACCGGGGCGCACGACCCGGCTCGCCTTCGGGTCGACGGGCGGGTTGCGGACGGTCCGGACGACGTCGTCGGCCAGATCGCCGCGGTACAGCTCGTCGATGCCGTCGCGGCCCACCTTCTCGTACGTACGCGCAAGGTCGGGGTTCTTGAAGACGGAGCCGACCACGGGCAGTTGCCCGCCCGGCAGGAAGAGCTTCGCGGTGTCCGGGAAGTCGGCGAACCGGGCCTGGTTCCCCTCGGTCTGCGAACGGAATGTGGAGTCGACGACGAAGCCGTCCCTGGCGAGCCGCTCGGCCGGCTTCAGCAGCCCGCTCAATGGCTTGCTGCCCCAGGCGTCGAGCGCGGTGGCCCAGGTGGCGGGGGTGCCGGGCGTGCCGACGCCCAGACCACTGGTGACGGCGTCCGCGAAGGCGAGAGGCTTGCCGTCCTCCAGGAAGAGGGAGGAGTCCGCGCTGCGCGGCGCGGTCTCGCGGCCGTCGATGGTCTCCACGGTGTGCTTCTTGGCGTTGTAGTAGACGAAGTAGCCGCCTCCGCCCAGGCCCGCGGAGTAGGGCTCCGTCACGCCGAGCGCGGCCGCGGTCGCCACCGCGGCGTCCACGGCGTTGCCGCCGTTACGGAGCACCTCGATCCCGGCGGCCGTGGCGTCCGCGTCGACGCTGGACACGGCGCCGCCGTAACCCACGGCGACGGGCGACTTGGGGGGTGGCGATATCGACGCTGCGGACGAGGGCGGTGCGGCCGCCCCGACCGAGACGACAGCGGCGAGAACACCCAAGAACGACACATTCCGCGCGACTGAACGTCGCATGCGCACCTCCAGTGAAGGATCGTCCGCGCAGGGTAACTCCGCCTCCTACGTCTCGTCAGGACCGCAGTGAACATGGATCCGAATCACCGATAACATGCCCGCCCATGACTGACGACGTACGCAACATCGTGCTCGGCGTGATAGCCGCCGGCATCAGCGCCGCCCTCGGCTGGTGCGCCCGAACCTACCTCTGGCGCCGCAAGCTCCGCCGCAAGCAGGCCTTCTTCGGACTGCCCGGGAACTCCGAGTGCCTGCTGGTCGTCAACCGCGACGCGGGCGGTGACGGCGCCGTCCACCGCCACGACGTCTTCGCCCTGCTCGAACTCTCCGCACTGATCAAGGATTGCTCGGCGCACGCGCAGATCCTCTCGCACGACGTCACCCAGCAGGGCTTCGGCGAGCGCACCGAGTTCTGCGTCGGCGGTCCGGTCTCCAACCGCCGGATGGCCGCCCATCTCCATTCGCTGCTGCCGGGCGTGAAGGTGAACACGGATCCGGAACCGGGTCCGGACCGCGGCGCCTTCCAGATCGGCTCGGAGCGCTACCGGGTGGAGAAGGGCGTCGCCGAGTACGTCGTGCTCGCCCGACTGACGGCCGGTCAGGACGCCCGCCCGGTATTCCTGTTCTGCGGACAGCAGGCGATCACCAATCAGGCCGCGTCACGCTACCTGGCCCGCAATTACGAGAAGCTGTCGCGCAAGCACGGCACCAACACGTTCTGCCTGCTGCTGAAGGTGGTCAACTCACAGGCGTACGGGCCCGATGTGGTGGAACTGGTCGCGGACGTGACACGGGCGGCGCAGACGCCCGTACCCGCGCCGCGGACCTCGCACCGCGCGGCGAGCTGATCCGCTGCGGCGTAGGCCCGACCGGCGCCGCCCGCACCGGGGGCGGATAGGCGCCGACACCTGGTGGAACCCGCCGTCGAAGGTCACCGGCCCACCGCGCCGGAACAACACCCGGATCAGCGTGATCGGCTTCGAGCGCCCGGACGGCACTCCGGCCCCGGCCGGGTCGCAGCCGGCCGGACGACCTCGTCCGGAGTCCGTCCGGGAGCGGTCAGACGGTGCAGTGGGCGGGCCCGACGGAGCCATCGGTGCCGGACAGCGTCACCGCCGCACCCGGATCGGGCACGCCGGAGTGGACCGCCGTGCAGATCAGCTGCTGCTGGGCGAGTCCGGAAAGTCCGGTGACAGGGCCGCCCAGCCGGACCAGCACCCCGTTCCGAGACACAGCCATGCTCAACCCGACATGGCTCCGCGGGAGTTCCGTGGACATTCCGGCATCTCGCTCCGTTCTGGAGGGCCCCTCGAAGAGCAGGACGAGCGCCTTGCCCGACGAGCCCTTCAGATCCCCCGTACCCGAGGACGCCGTCGACATGTCGATCTGTCGTACGACGGGCAGCAGCGTGCCCGGGGAGGACGAGGAGACGAAGTACAGCAGTGTGCCGTCCCGGCTCCCCGCCGCCACGTCCACGGTCGCCGGATCGCCGACCTCGACCACGTCCGAGGCCCGGATGCCGCACCCGGTCACCGGTAGCGCGAACGCCATCAGCGCGACCAGGGCGCGCAGCCGCCTCACACCCCCTCCCGTGGCAGTTCGACGGTGAACACCGCACCGCCGGAAGGGACGTTGGCGGCGCGGACCGTACCACCGTGCAGCCGTACGTTCTCCTGCGTGATCGCCAGGCCGAGTCCGCTGCCCGCCGACCGGGTTCGTGCCGCGTCGGCCTTGTAGAACCGGTCGAAGATGTGCGGCAGCACGGCTGCGTCGATCCCGGGACCGCTGTCCGCGACCTCCGTCACCAGACGGTCCCTCCCGTCCCGCCGCTCGGTCCACAGCCGTAGGGAGACGGGCTCGGCGCCGTGCCGCAGCGCGTTGCCGACCAGGTTGGCGACGATCACATCGAATCGGCGGGGGTCGAGCACCGCCCTCACACCTTCAGGGAGTTCGGTGAAAACCCGGTCCTCCCACCGTCTGCTCTGCAAGGTCTTGCGGATCGTCTCGGCGACATCGACCTCGTCGGGATGGAGGTCCGCTGCCTTCGCGTCGAAGCGGGAGATCTCCATCAGGTCCTCGACCAGGGTGGCCAGCTTCCCGGTCTCCGCGCTGATCAGCCGCACGGCTGCCGCGGTGTCGGCGTTCAGGTGCGCGGCGTCCTCGTCCAGGACCTCGGTGACGGCGAGCATCCCGGCGAGCGGGGTGCGCATCTCGTGCGAGACGTCGGAGGCGAAGCGTCTGGCCCGTTCCTCCGCCTGCCGGAGCTCCTCCACGGACTGCTGGAGCTTGGTGGACGACTCATTGAACGTCCAGGCCAGATCGGCGAGTTCGTCCGATCCCTTCACCTCGATGCGCGTGTCGAGCTCGCCTCGACCGATACCGGCGGCGGCCCGCCGCAGATCACGCACCGGGCGCAACACACTGCGGGCGGCGAGCAGTGCGGGCACCAGCGCGATGAGGAGGGCGGGCACGGCGCCGTCGCGGGCAGCGGTGACCATGGCACTGACGTTGGCCTCCTCCGGGAGGAGCGGCATCACGGCGTAGAGGACCAGCCCGGTGGGCTGACGCCCCTCGCCCCGGTCGAACATCACGGGCATCCCGATCGTCAGCCAGGGTTTGCCGTCCTTGACGACCCGCTGGAACGAGGCGTGCGCGGTGTTCCGGGCCGCATCGCGCAGTTCGGGTGTGATCACGTTGGAGACGGGCCGGTCCGAGGAGGAGACCTTCAGGTCCGCGTATTCGGCGAAGACGATCCAGGTGTGCGGCTTGCCCTCGCGGGCGAGGGTCTGGCACATCGTCCGGAGCCGGGTCGCGTCGACCGGCAGGGACACCGCCTGTGCGGTGATCCGGTCCCGGAACTGGGCGACCGCCGTGTCCTGCGCCTGCTGAAGGATCGCGGACCGCGCCTCGCGGTAGGTCAGGGTCGCGGTGGTGACCGCGCTGATCGCCGCGACCAGCAGGAAGGCGGATATGAGGCGGATACGCAGGCCGAACCGGGCGGCGAGAAGCCTCATTCGAGCGGCCCGAATCGGTAGCCGAAGCCACGGACGGTCTGGATGTAGCGGGGGCTGCCCGCCACGTCCTCGATCTTCTGCCGCAGCCGTCGCACACAGGCGTCGACGAGCCTCGCGTCGCCGTGGTAGCTGTGCTCCCACACGTATTCGAGGAGTTGCTGCCTGCTGAAGACCTGCTCGGGCGAGGCCGACAGGTACAGCAGCAGCTTCAGTTCGGACGGGGCGAGCAGGAGGCGCTCCCCCGCCTTGGCGACGGACAGCCCGGCGCGGTCGACGGCGAGTTCGCCGTGGAACTCGATGCCGCTGCGCCCGACCGGCTCGGCGAGCCGTCGCAGCACGGCCCGGATCCTGGCCTCGATCACCTCGGTACGGGCGGGTTTGACGATGTAGTCGTCCGCCCCTGCCTCCAGCCCGACGACCACGTCGAAGTCGTCGCCGCGTGCCGTGAGCATGATGATCGGCAGCTGGCTGGACTCCCTGATGCGACGGCAGACCTGGACGCCGTTCATGCCGGGCAGCATCAGATCCAGCAGGACGAGATCGGGACGGAACTCCACCAGCGCACCGAGTCCCGCCTCCCCGCTCTCCACGGCCCGGAGTTCATGCCCGCGCCGGCGCAGCCCGAGCTCGACCCCTTCCCGTACGGAGGGGTCGTCCTCGATCAGAAGCACACGCGGCATGGCACCAGTATCCCCACGATCACGATCGAACCCGTCCGGCACATCAGGCCCCTCCGGCCGTGGGGGAACGGGGCGGCAGCCGGACGCGAGCGCCACGCTCTCACCGGCTCCCGACCCCCCGTATCCGCGCACGCCCCGCACCCAACATCGCGCTGACCTCGCTCAACCGCAGCGGCCGGGCCAACAGCCCCACCACCCCCAGCAGCACTGCCGTACCGGCCCCCACGGCCGCGAAGTCCCCGAACCCGTCGCACGCGCGGGCCACCCCGTACGCCAGCGCCCCCGCCGGCACACACGCCACCACCAGCCGCGCATGCGCCCGCAGTCCGGCCGAGCGCCACAGCGCCGTCCGCGCTCCCCCGGCGCCCCGGGACACCCTGCGATGCAGCACATGGCCCGTGACCGCGAACCCCGCGAAGAGTGCCACGGAGTACGCCCCCGCCATCCCCGTCACCGCCCACCGCGCAGGCAGCATCAGAAAGGCGAGCGCCGACAGCCCGGCGTTGAGCGCCGCGATCACCAGGTTCAGGAAGAACGGCGTACGGGTGTCGCTCATCGCGTAGAACCCACGGGACAGCACGTACTGCCCGGAGTACGCGACGAGCCCCGGCGCGAACGCCATCATCATCCCCGCCATCACCGCGATGTCGGCGTCGCCGGTACGGCCGTATCCGAACACGGCCCCCATCACCCATGGCGCCAGCGCGAAGAACACACCCGCCGCGGGCACCACCACCGCTGCCGTGGTCCGCAGCGCGTACGAGACGTCGCGGCGCACCCCCGCGAGGTCGCCGTCGGCCGCCGCCCGGCTCATCCGCGGCATCAGCGCCGTGACGAGCGAGACGGTCACGATGCCCTGCGGCACCACCCACAGCTGAAAGGCGTAGCTGTACGCGGTGTAGCCCGCGCCGCCCACCACCCCTTGCTCGACGGCGTGCTGTCCGGTGATGGTGGAGAGCCGGGTCACCACCCAGTAGGCGCCCTGGTTCGCCAGGACCAGCATGACGAGCCATCCGGCCGACCGCAGCGGGCGGGTCAGACCGCTCCCCCGCCAGTCGAACCGGGGCCGCCAGCGGAACCTCGCGGCCCGCAGCGCGGGCACCAGGGCCAGCGTCTGCACAACGATCCCGGCGGTCGTCCCCCAGCCCAGCAGCCGTGCATGGGCGGCGGTCAACTCCCCGCCGGAACCTGCCGCGACCGCCAGATAGAGCCCGAACACCGCGATGATGACCACGTTGTTGAGGACAGGGGTCCACATCATCGCGCCGAAGCGGTTGCGGGAGTTGAGTACTTGACCGAGGAGAGTGAAGAGCCCGTAGAAGAGGATCTGCGGCAGGCAGTAGCGGGCCAGCGCGATCGTGAGCTCCGCCTGCTCCCCGGAGTAGTCCGTGTAGGTGCCGACGATCAGTGGGGCGCCGACGACCGCGAGCGTGGTGAGGGCGACGAGGCCGACCGTGCAGACGGTGAGCAGCCGGTCGGTGTACGCGGCGCCGCCGTCGCCGTGTTCCCTGGCGGCCCGCACCAGCTCCGGGACGAACACGGCGTTGAGGGCTCCGCCGATCAGGAGCATGTAGAGGATGTTGGGGACGGTGTTGGCGACCGTGTAGCCGTCGGCCGTGAGTCCGGTACCGAGGGCGGCGACGACGACCGCCGAGCGTATGAACCCGGTCGCCCGCGAGACGACCGAGCCGGCGGCCATGACGGCGCCACTGCGCAGCACCGATCCGGGCTTCTGCTGTCCCTCCGGCGCCTGCTGCGCGACCGCCCCGGTCGTCTGTGCGGCGGTCACCGGCGGGCCAGGTACGCCTGGAACGCCCTGTACAGCGTGTTGTTGGCGGCTCCGCCCACCGATGTCTCCCACTCCCCGAGGGTCTCGACGACCTGCCCGCCGGTGCCGAGCTTCCAGCGCAGCAGTCCGAAGGAGCGGTCGTCGGGGTCAAGGGTGGAGGGTACCCCGCGCATGTCGTACAGCTCGGCGCCGAGGGCGTGCGCATCGAGCATCATCCGCCACTGGAGGGCGTTGCTGGGGCGGACCTCACGCCGGTGGTCGGCGGACGCGCCCGTCTGGTACCAGACCTGCCGCCCGGCGCTGATCATGGTGTGCGCGGCAAGGATCTCGCCCTCGTGGACGGCGAGATAGAGCTGCATCCGGCCGGGCTGTTCGGCGTTGAGCACGGCGTACTGCCGCTGGTAGTACGCGAGGGAGCGACCGAGCCGGAAGCCGTCCCGCTCCTCGGTGATCCGCAGCAACCGGTGGAACTCGGGCAGTTCCGCCGCACCGCCGACGACGATCCGGACACCGGACTTCTCGGCCTTGCGGACGTTGCGGCGCCACTCCTGGTTGAGTCCCGCCCACAGCTCGTCAGGGGTGCGTCCGGCGAGCGGCACCTGGAAGACGTGGCGCGGTTGCGCGTCGGCGTCGTTGCCCGCGTCGCCGTCCCCGCCGCACCGACGCCAGCCCCGCGCCCGGAGCCGGTCGGCGACCGCGGTGCCGAGCGGGTCCACCTCCGTCGCCAGTACGTCGCGGACCTTGCGGCCGGGCCCGGTGGCCGCCTTGAGCCGGGCGGCGTCCCAGCGGCGGTACGCCGGTGACGGCCCCATCCGTACGGCGAAGGCGCCCGCCTTCCGAAGATACGCCGCCAACGGCCGCAGCCAGCGGTCGATCTCCGGATCGGCCCAGTCGGCCACCGGCCCTTCCGGCAGATAGGCAAAGTATTTACGGGTGCCCGGGAATTGCCGATAGAGGACCAGGGCGCTGCCGGCCAATTCGCCGTCGGCGCCGTGCCATCCGACCATTTCCGACGTCCATTGGTCCTTCACTCCGGCCCAGGACGGATACTGCAGAAAGCTGGCCCCGGGCCGCGCGGTCACACCCGCCCGGTGCTCGGCGGCGCTGAGGCTGCGTATCCGCATCTCCTGTTCACCTCTGCGGTCACCGGTCGCGAGCAGCGCTGACATGTCCGTGGCCCTCCCCTGGTCCTGCCCCTCCGCTCGGCTCGACGGGGCTGCACAGGATGCTCACAGCGGTCCGTGACGGGTCCGAGCGGCGCATGTGACCGGACGATGACCGTTGCGCTCCATTCCTTGTCACACAACGGAATCCATGGCTGTTCGAGGATTTGAGGAACCTAAGGTCTGGTGAATGCCTCTCCACCGGTGAGAAGCACAGTCCTGGAGGTATTTCGGTGTTTCCTGCACGCCGGCACATGCGCCGTACCGCGCCCTTGGCCCGCCCGGCCAGGCTCACCCTGATAACCGGAACGGCGGTGCTCGGCGCCGCCCTCACCGCCTGCTCCGGCGGCGCTGCCGCATCGGACGCCGGTTCCAAATCCGGTCACGGCGCCGGGACTTCTCAGGCTCCGGACACCAGAATCTCGGTGAACCTCCAGGGCTCCGGGGCCACCGCGGGCAAGCCGGTGAAGGTGACGCTGGCCGACGGAAAGCTCAGGACGGTGAAGGTGACCGCCGCCGAGGGAGACGCGCTCACCGGCCGGATATCCGGCGACGGTCGCAGCTGGACCTCGGACCGGGTCGCCGCACCCGGCACCGAGTACAGCGTCGAGGCGACGGACACCAGGGGTGGCACGGACCGCGCCGGCTTCTCGACAGCCGAGGCCGACAAGGTCAACAAGCTGACGCTCGCCCCCGGCAAGAACACCACGGTCGGTATCGCCCAGCCGCTGTCGATCGTCTTCGACAACCCGGTGAAGGACAGGGCGGCGGTCGAGAAGGCACTCAAGGTGACCACGTCGAACAACACCGAGGGTTCCTGGGGCTGGTTGCAGGACTACTCCGGCAAGGACCGCGTCGACTGGCGGCCCAAGGACTACTGGAAGTCCGGTACCCGCGTCACGCTCGACGCCGAACTGGACGGCATCAACTCCGGGACGGCCGGCGGCTGGTTCGTGCGCGACTACCGGACGACCTTCACCATCGGCCGCAACCAGGTGGTCAAGGTCGACCTCGACCGGCACCGGCTGGCGCTGCACCGGGACGGGAGGACGATCATGGACGTGCCGATGTCGGCGGGCACCCCGGGCGGCGAGAAGGCGTCCTGGCGGGGCACCGCCGTACTCATGGCGAAGGAGGGCACGATCAACATGCGCTCCGAGACGGTCGGGCTGGGCGATGCGTACGACAAGATGGTCGATTCGTCGATGCGGCTGACCTGGTCGGGGATGTACGCCCATGCAGCGCCGTGGAACGCCGCGTACTTCGGGGTCGCCAACCACAGTTCCGGCTGTGTGGGAATGAGCAATGCGAACGCCGCCGAGCTGTTCGAGAAGGCGCAGGTCGGCGACCCGTTCGAGATCACCGGCGCGGACGCCAAGGGGACGGTCGCGGTGGGCAACGGCTACGGGGCGTGGAATGTGTCCTGGGCCGATTGGCAGACGAAGAGCGCACTCGGCTGACCCGTTGTCCTGCTCCCGCCCCCGGCCGCTACTGACATCGCGTCCAACAATCGTTACCCTCGCGCAACTCGCCGGGGAGTTACCAACGGTAAGCAACCGGGGTTACCGTCGGGTCACTTTGCACTGACACGCGTGAGGAGTGACCTGTGGGACGTCCGTACCCGGCTCTGCGCACCACCGCTGCCCTCGGAACCGCCGCCATCCTGATCGCCGGAGCCGCCCTCGGCGCGGCCCCGGCGGCCGTCGCCGACACCCCCGCCGCGCCCGTGGCGGATTCCACCCCGAGCCTGACGTTCCATGACATCCCCGGCTCCGGCGGAATCACGCTCAAGGGCAATGTCTTCACGCCCGCCGGTGCGAAGACCGGCGAGAAACACCCGCTCATCGTGCTGCCCACCAGCTGGTCGATGCCGCAGATCGAGTACCTGGCGCAGGCACAGCAGCTCGCCGACTCCGGCTATGTGGTGGTCAGTTACACCTCGCGCGGCTTCTGGCTCTCCGGCGGGAGGATCGAGGTCGCCGGTCCGCCGGACATCGCCGATGTCTCCGCCGTGATCGACTGGGCGCTCGACCGGACGCCGGCCGACCCGCAGCGGATCGGCATGGGCGGGGTCTCGTACGGCGCGGGCATCAGCCTGCTGGCAGCCGGACACGACAAGCGGATCAAGGCCGTCGTCGCGCTGAGCGGCTGGGCCGATCTCATCGACTCCATCTACAGCGGCCGCACCCAGCACCTCCAGGCAGCCGCGCTGCTCGGTGGCGCCGGCCTGCTCACCGGCCGCCCGAGCGACGAGCTCAACCGGACACTCACCGACTTCCTCGGCTCCGACCTGGCCAAGGAACAGGACATGATCGCCTGGGGGAGGAAGCGCTCCCCCGCCACCTATCCGGACCGGATCAACGCCAACGGCGCCGCCGTCATGATGGGCAACGCCTGGGGCGACACAATCTTCCCGCCCAACCAGTACGCCGCGTTCTACGAGAAGCTCAGCGGCCCCAAGCGCCTGGAGTTCCGCCCCGGCGACCACGCCACCGCCGAGGCCACCGGGCTGCTCGGTCTGCCCAACGACACCTGGACCGACGCCCACCGATGGTTCGACCGCTACCTCAAGGGCGAGCGCAACGGCATCGACCAGGAGCAGCCGGTTCAGCTCAAGTCCCGTACGGACGGCGGTTACGAGGGCTACCCGGACTGGAAGTCCGTCGGCGCCGTCAAGGAGCGGCTCGCGCTCGGCGGTACGGAGAAGGTCTACGCGAACGTCGACTCGGGCGCCAATGGCGGCATCACCCTGCTGTCGAACGCGCTCGACCAGTTCGTGAAGCTGCCGCCGGTCGTCTCGATCCCCCTGCTGCCGCGCACCTTCGCAAGCGTCTGGCAGTCCGAGAGGTACGGCTCCGCGCGGCACGTCCGGGGCACCGCGAGGCTTCACACCACGGTCACCAGCAACAAGGAGAGCGGCACCCTCGTCGCGTATCTCTACGACGTGGGGCCGCTCGGCCTCGGCAAGCTGGTCAGCAACGCCCCCCACACCTTCCACGGACAGCTTCCGGGCCGTCCGTTCGCCGTCGACCTGGAGCTGTTCTCCACCGCGTACGACGTCCCGGCCGGTCATCGGCTCGCCCTGGTGATCGACACCGTCGACCCCCTGTACATCGAGCACAACCCTGCCGGCGCACAGCTGACCTTCTCCTCGCCGGGCTCGGACCCCTCGTACCTGTCCGTCCCGTTGCGCGAGAAGTGATCACCGGCTGCTGCCGGGCGGGTACCGCTCCCGCGGACCGCCGTACGACCGGTCCTTGGCTATTGCACTCCCGGCAGCAGCGTTCCCGGTTCGGCCGGTGCGACTTCCACGGCTTCCGTCTTGGGACTGCGCCGCTCCCGCTTGGCCACCCAGGTGGCGAACCAGGAGAGCAGCATGCACATCCCGATGTAGATCGGCGAGATCACCATCACCACGGGGATGAAGGGAAGATCGTAGTCGAGGTTGGACGCGATGAGTTTGCCCGCGTGGAGGAACTCCTCGTACGTGATCAGATAGCCGAGCGAGGTGTCCTTCAGGGCCACCACCAACTGGCTGATGATGGTGGGCAGCATGGCGCGGACCGCCTGGGGGGCCAGCACGAAGGTCATGACCTGCGTCTTGCGCATCCCCAGTGCGTACGCGGCCTCGCGCTGGCCGCGATCCACCGAGTTGATGCCGGTACGGAACACCTCGGCGAGCACCGAGCCGTTGTAGAGGGTCAGTCCGGCGACCAGCGCGGGCAGCGGCTGCACCTTCAGCGCCACGAAGATGAAGAAGATCATCACCAGGACGGGCATGGCCCGGAAGAACTCCACGACGAGCGTGGCCAGCCGGCGCACCGCCCGGTGTTCGGAGAGCCGGCCGACGGCCAGGACCGCCCCGAGGGCCAGTGAGAGCACCGCCGCGTAGGCGAAAGCCTTGAGTGTGTTGCCGAGTCCGCGCAGCAGGAGTTCCTGGATGCCCTTGTACGCGAAGGGGGTCCACTTGGCGCTGGTGAACTGCTCGGTCTCGACGAGCAGATAGATGATCCAGCCGACCAGGGCAATGATCACGGCCGTCGAGGCGATTCCGTACACGAAGTGACGTTTACGGGTCCGCGGGCCCGGGATGTCGTAGAGCGCGGAGGCGGCCGCCGTCGAGGTCATCGGGCCACTCCGTAGCGCTTCTCCAGCACGTTGAAGAGCGCGCTGATGGACAACGTGATGACGAGGTAGCCGACGGCGATCCAGACGAAGGTCCAGATGATGCTGTAGCCCAGTTCGTTGAGGGTCTTGTAGGTGCCGAGCAGTTCGGTGACGCTGAACGCCCCCGCGATCGCCGAGTTCTTGGCGAGGGCGATGAGCGTCGAACCGACCGGCGGGATCACCGAGCGGAACGCCTGCGGCAGCACCACATTGCCCAGCGTCTGCCCGAAGGTCATTCCGAGACTGCGGGCCGCCTCGCCCTGCCCCTGCGGCACGGTGTTGATGCCGGAGCGGAGCACCTCGCAGATGAACGCGGAGGTGTAGCAGCCGAGCGCGAGGATCGCGAAGATCTTGAACGGCAGGACCAGACCGAAGCGCGGCAGACCGAGCAGGACGGCGAAGAAGAGCAGGGTCAGCGGGGTGTTGCGCAGTACCGTCACCCAGACCGTGCCGAACACCCGCAGCGAGCCGACCGGCGCCACCCGGAACGAAGCCATGACGAAGCCGAGGAGCAGTGCCAGGATCGAGGCGTAGACGGTGAGTTCGAGGGTGCCGAGGAAGCCTTTGCCGTAGAGCGAGAAGTTCTCCGTGAGTACGTCCATGGACGTGGCCCGTCCTCTCAGGTCGCCGGGTAGCGGTCGATGGGCGGCGGAGTCGGCGCGGGCACCCCGGACAGGCCGAGCGTGGCCTCGAACGCCTTCTTCCAGTTGCCGTTCTTCTCATTGGCCTCAAGGGCGTCGTTGAGTGCGAACCGGAGCGCGTTGTCGCTGCGCAGGACGCCGATGCCGTACGGCTCCTCGGAGAACGGCTTGCCGACCACCTTCAGCTCCTTGGGCGCCTTGGCCGCGAAGCCCAGCAGGATGGCGTCGTCGGTGGTGACGGCGTCGACCTGGTATGTCAGCAGGTTGTCGACGCAGATCGAGTACGTGTCGTACGCGACGAGGATCGCCTTCGGATAGTCGGCCGCGATGCGCTGGTACGGGGTCGAGCCCGCGGCCGAGCAGACGGTCCTGCCCGCCAGGTCCTGCGGGCCGTTGATGTCGTGCTCGTCCGTGCGCACGAGCAGGGACTGACCTGCCATGAAATACGGCCCGGCGAACCCGACGAGCTTCTTGCGCATGTCGTTGATGGTGTAGGTGCCGACGTAGTAGTCGATCTGCCCGTTCTGCAGCGCGGTCTCGCGGTTGGCGGAGGCGATCGTCTTGAAGTGGATCGTCTTCGGGTCGAAGCCGAGCGAGGCCGACATCATCCGGGCGATCTCGATGTCGAATCCGGAGTAGATGCCCGTGGCCGGGTCCTTCTCGCCCAGATAAGGCTGGTCCTCCTTGGCCCCGACCCGGAGATATCCGCGCTTCTTGGCCTTCGTCCAGGTCTTCGATTCGGGCAGCCGGAACGCGGTGTCGACCTTGTAGACCGGCAGCTGGCCCGGCTTGGGCCCCTTCACCGGAGGGCTGCCCTCCTTCCCGCAGCCGACGGCGAGGACGGCCAGCAGAAGGCCCGCGCAGGCGGCCAGAAGTCTTCTCGTTCGCAAGAGGGAGCCTCCCGTCAGTGCTTGAGGATCTTGGACAGGAAGTCCTTGGCCCGGTCGGTCTCCGGGGCGGTGAAGAACGCCTCCGGGGTGCGGTCCTCGATGATGCGGCCGTCGGCCATGAAGACCACACGGTTGGCGGCCGACCGGGCGAACCCCATCTCGTGGGTGACGACGACCATGGTCATGCCGTCCCGGGCCAGCTGCTGCATGACCTCCAGCACCTCGTTGATCATTTCCGGGTCGAGCGCCGAGGTCGGCTCGTCGAAGAGGAGTGCCTTGGGGTCCATGGCGAGGGCGCGGGCGATGGCCACCCGCTGCTGCTGACCGCCGGAGAGCTGGGCGGGGTACTTGTCCGCCTGGGAGGCGAGCCCGACCCGCTCCAGCAACTCCCTGGACCGCAGGTCGCACTGGTCCTTCTTGCGCTTGCGGACCTTGATCTGGGCGAGCGAGACATTGGCCAGCACGGTCTTGTGCGCGAAGAGATTGAAGGACTGGAAGACCATCCCGACTTCGGCCCGCAGCTCCGCGAGTCCCTTGCCCTCCTCCGGGAGGGGCCTGCCGTCGATGGCGATGTAGCCCGACTCGATCGTCTCGAGCCTGTTGATGGTCCGGCAGAGCGTCGATTTGCCGGAGCCGGAGGGGCCGATGACCACCACCACCTCCCCGCGGCCGACGGTGAGATTGATGTCCTGCAGTACGTGCAACTTCCCGTAGTACTTATTGACGTTCCGCAGCTCGATCAACGGATCGACGGCCATACGCTGCCCTACCCACTTATCGCTGTGTCGAGGTCAGCGCAAACTATCCATCCCGGCAAGGGACTTCGTATCCGACACGCACAAATGGGGTATAAGGCGTTTTATTAGGTTTTGACGTTTCGCCTACCCTTCGGCTGACTCCGCGTACACCTGCGAGAGCTCGGGGCTGCCGGCCATCGCCCAGTCGAGCCCCGCCTCGACGACATCGATCTCCCGCCCGGAGGCGAGCCGCACCACAGGCTGCCCGCTGGGCCAGATGCGCCAGACGGCACCGGGGACGTTCCGCACCAGGACCGTGCCGAGGTACAGCCCGGCGTCGTTACCCAGCCAGGGCAACTCCTCGGGGTCGTCCCGCCAGCGGGGCGGCAGTTGGTCGAGCGCCATCAACGAGGCCGGAGTGTCGTCGAGTTCGAGCCCTCGCTGCCCCGCTCGGACACGCAGCAGCTCACACTCCGCGAGCAGCTCGGCCACGCCGTCCGGATCGGCCTCGACGGCGGCCGCGAGGCCCGCCCCGCGCCTACCGTCGTGACGCTTACGCCAGCTGTCCAAGAAGGGGATGTTCATGCCACTCAGGGTCGCATCCCGGCCCGGTTACGCACCACAGGGCGCGCGGCCTGTCGTTCGAGTGCTGAACCAGGTGCGCACGCCCACCCCTGCGCTGCCGCGCGCGCCGCCCGCAACCGTCGGGCGGGCGCGGCCGCCACCGGATCGACGCGTCCGATCAGTACGCCGTACGGCCGTACTCCGTACCGCACGGAACCGTCCCCGGGAACGTCGGCCAGGTGCCGCCCCACCCACGCACGGTCGCCGGTCGACTCCTCCTCGTACGCGTCGGCCGAGGCCCGGTGCGCGCGGTTCCGGTCCGGCAGCGCGACCTGCTCCGTCGTATCGACATGGGTCGACTCCCGCAGCGTCAGCCCCGTCGGACGAGTCCTCAGCACATGCGCACCCACGATCACATCCCTCATGACCGCGCAGCCCACCCGGGTACGTGTGTCGGCCATGTTCTTTGAAAGCGGTGGCGGCGGAGTGATCCCGACTGGTACGTTCGCGATCATGTCCAGCCCCGAGGCGAACAGAGACTAGCCACCGGTCCCGCCGGTGGCTGACCCGCTGTCGAGTCGATCCCGCACGGCCGATCAGGCCTGAGGATCGCTTCTGCCCGGCCGCTGCCGCAGGACCACCGCAGTGTGGGCTGCGCTTCCCCGTATGCGTTCGTGCCCTGATTCCCGGCCACGACGCTTCCCCCGCGATGTCGCGTCACGTCCGTGAACAGGCCTGACGCTCTTCCGCGTTGCCGCTCGACCTGTCGGGCGGGCGCGGCCCACACCCCCTGCCTGGTCCGTCCATCAGTCTGCCCATGGGGTTCCTTCATGCCATTTGCTGTCTACGCGCTCGGGCTCGCCGTCTTCGCCCAGGGCACCTCCGAGTTCATGTTGTCCGGTCTGGTCTCGGACATCGCCGACGACCTGCACGTATCCATCCCGGCCGCCGGCTTGCTGACGTCGGCGTTCGCGGTCGGGATGGTCGTCGGCGCACCCGCGATGGCGCTCCTCAGCCGGAACTGGCCCCGGCGTCGCGCGCTGCTGTTCTTCCTCTCCGTCTTCACCGCCGTCCATGTCATGGGCGCGGTCACACCCGGCTACGGCCTGCTGCTGGCGACACGGATCGTCGGAGCGCTGGCCAACGCGGGTTTCTGGGCCGTGGCGCTGGTGACCGCGGTCTCCGTGGCCGGACCCGGCGCCCGGGCACGCGCCACGTCGGTGGTGGTCGGCGGTGTCACCGTCGCCTGTGTCGCGGGGGTGCCCGCCGGTGCGGTTCTGGGCGGGCACTGGGGGTGGCGCGCTGCGTTCTGGGCCGTGGCCCTCGTCTCCGTACCGGCTCTTGCGGTGATCGCCAGGACGATCCCCGGCGAACGGGCCGAGTCCCACACGGTGGGCGGGCGTGCCGAACTTCGGTCCCTCACCGAGCCGCGGCTCGTCCTCACCCTGCTGACGAGCGCGCTCGTGCAGGGCGCGACCTTCTGCGCGTTCTCGTATCTGGAGCCGCTGGTCACCCGGGTCACGGCGGTCGGAGCCGGGTGGGTGCCTGCCGTGCTCGCACTGTTCGGGGTCGGCTCGTTCCTGGGTGTCACCGTCGCGGGCCGGATCGTCGATGCGCGGCCGGTCGCCGTCACCACCGTCGGGCTGGTGGCACTCACCGCCGGCTGGGCCGGGCTGGCACTGACAGCGGGAAGCCCGGTCGCAGTCGTCGCGCTCGTCCTGGTCCAGGGCATGCTCGCGTTCGGCACCGGAACGGCACTGATCTCGCGGGTGCTCCAGTCGGCGCCCGGTGCGCCGACGCTGGCGGGCTCGTTCTCCACGGCCGCCTTCAACGTGGGCGGCGCGCTGGGGCCCTGGCTCGGCGGCATCACGATCGGTGCGGGGTTCGGCTTCCGGTCGCCGCTGTGGGTGAGTGCGCTGCTGATGGTCCTGGCGCTCGGCGCGACCGCGGCGTTGTCCGCGTATGACGCCCCGCCCGGCGCTGAACGGGCGGGGCGGTCGGAGCCTTCGCAAGCAGCCAGCAAGCGGGACAATGACAGGAATCACCGTATCGGCGACCACTGACAATCGACCGGGGCCGATCTGAGATGCTTGCCCTCGCACGTGGGCGAACAGGGGGAAGCGCATGGCCGAGGACCGCGACGGCATGGTCGTCTACTGGCGGCCCGGCTGCCCGTACTGCATGAAGCTCCGCCTGCAGCTCCGGTTCACCCGCCTCAGGTACACCGAGGTGAACATCTGGCGGGATCCCGAGGCGGCGGCGTTCGTCCGCTCGGTCGCCGACGGGAACGAAACCGTTCCGACGGTGTCCGTGGCCGGGCACGCGATGGTCAACCCGTCCAAGCGGCAGGTGCTCGACGCGGTCCGGGCCCACGCGCCGCAGCTGGAGGCGTCCTAGGGGGTGCGTCGGACCGGCCGGCGGTCACAGATCCAGATCGACGACCACCGGTGCATGGTCGGACGCGCCCTTGCCCTTGCGCTCCTCGCGGTCCACATAGCTGTCCTTGACCGCCGCCGTGAAGGGGGCGTTGCCGTAGACCAGGTCGATCCGCATGCCCTTGTTCTTCGGGAAGCGCAGCTCGCGGTAGTCCCAGAAGGTGTACGGGCGGTCGTACTTGAGCGGGCGCGGCATCACGTCCGAGAGCCCCTCCTCGCGAAGGGTGGCGAGGGCGGCGCGCTCGGCGGGGGTGACATGCGTGGCGCCCTCGAACAGGGCGGGATCCCAGACGTCCTCGTCGGTCGGCGCCACGTTGAAGTCGCCGAGGACCGCGAACGGCTGGGAACCCGCGGCGTCGGGGGCGACCGCCTTCTGCAGGGCCTCGAACCAGCGCAGCTTGTACGCGTAGTGCTCGTGGGCGATCTCACGGCCGTTCGGCACGTACACCGACCAGAGGCGGACCGGTCCGCAGGTCGCCGAGATCGCCCGGGGCTCCTGCACGCCCTCGTAATCGGGGCCGCCGGGCAGCCCCATGACGACATCGGCCAGGCCCGCCCGGGAGACCAGCGCGACCCCGTTCCACCGGCCCGTGGCGTTGACCGCGGACTCGTAGCCGAGCTCGCGCAGCTCGTCCGCCGGGAACTGCTCGGCCGCGCACTTGGTCTCCTGGATGCACAGCACGTCCGTGCCGGTGCTCTCCAGCCAGGCGAGCAGCCGGGGGAGGCGGGCGGTGATCGAATTGACGTTCCATGTGGCGATGCGCATGTACGTAAACCTAGCGGCTCCCACTGACAGTCGCCGGACCGGCGCCGGTCACAGGCCGGTCGAGTCACCCGGGGTCAGCCGGCCGTGGTCGGTGCCGCCGAGGCCGCCGATCTGCCGGTCGTAGATCGGGCGGGCGAGATCGGTGAGCAGCGCGTCGTGGATGTCGATGGCGCGCCGCGGCTTGACCTCGCGTACGTAGTCGATGACCTCGGAGATCTTGTTCCAGGGGGCCATCACCGGGAGCATCAGGGTGTCGACGGGGTGGTCGGGCACGGTGAGCGCGTCGCCCGGGTGGAAGAGCGAACCATCCACCAGGAAGCCGATGTTGGTGATCTGCGGGATGTCGGGGTGGATCACCGCGTGCAGTTCGCCGTGTACCTGTACGTCGAAGCCGGCCGCGGAGAACGTGTCCCCGTGTCCGACGGTGTGGACGCGCCCGGGGAACGCCGCGGAGAGCTGGTCGGCGACGCTGCGCAGGGTCCAGACCTGCGCGGCCGGGTTGGCCTCCAGACCGGCCCGCAGCCGGCTCTCGTCGAAGTGGTCGGGGTGCTCGTGCGTCACCAGCAGCGCGTCGGCGCCGAGTGCCGCGTCCTCCTCCGAGAAGCCGCCCGGGTCGATGACAAGCGTCCGCCCGTCCTTCTCCAGTCGGATGCAGGAGTGCGTCTTCTTCGTCAGGGTCAGGTGCACGGGGTTCGCAGCGTTCATGGGGCCCATCCTGCTACGGGCGCGGCCTCGTTTCTTCCTGAATCACGGTCTGGGCGATCGTGAACGCGGCGCCCGCGGCCGGTATGCCGCAGTAGACGGCGGTCTGCAGCAGCACCTCCTTGATCTCCGTGGGCGTCAGTCCGTTGCGCAGGGCGGCCCTGATGTGCGCGGCCAGGCTCTCCAGATGGCCGGAGGTGACCAGCGCGGTGAGCGTGATGCAGCTGCGGGTGCGGCGGTCCAGGACCTCGCGGGTCCAGGTCTCCCCCCAGGCGTAGCGCGTGACGAGCTCCTGGAACTCGCCGGTGAACTCGTCGGAGGCGGCCATGACCCGGTCGACATGGGCGTCGCCGAGCACCTCCCGGCGTACCTTCATGCCCGGTTCGTACGGGTCGGCGCGGCCGCTGGTCGCGGCCGCCGGCTGATCCTCCGCGGGGGCGATCTCCGCGATGGGCAGCACGGGGGCGGAGAGCGCGGGGCCGGTGCCCGGGACGGGGATGGCGGCGAGGGTGTCCTGCCAGCTCGTCGAGAAGTGGGTGACGAGCAGGTCGGTGACGGCGGCCGGCTGCTCGACCGGGGCGAGGTGCGAGGCCCCGGGGACGAGGGCGAGCCGGGCGTCCGGGATGCCCGCGACCAGGGTCCGGGCCTCGGCGGGCCCGGTGACCCGGTCCTCGGCGCCTACCAGCACGAGGGTCGGGACTCCGATGCGGCTGAGCTCGGTACGGATGTCGAAGGCGGCGAGCGCTTCGCAGGCGGCGATGTAACAGCCGGGGTCGGTGGTGCGGACCATCTGGACGGCCCACTCGACGATCGCGGCCTGGGCGGCGGCGAAGCCGGGGGTGAACCAGCGTTCCGGCGCGCTGCGCGCCATGGGCTCCAGACCGTTGGTGCGGACGACCACCCCGCGCTGCCGGAACTCGTCGGCGCTGCCGAACCGGGGTGAGGCGGCCACCAGGGCCAGCGAGGCGACCCGGTGCGGATGGCGCAGCGCGAGGTCGGCGCCGATCGCGCCGCCGATGGAGCAGCCCGCGTACGCGAAGCGCTGGACGCCGAGACCGTCGAGGGTGGCCAGCAGCCGGTCGGAGAGTTCACCGATGGAGGTGGCCGGGTGGGCGGGGGCGCCGCCGTGGCCCGGCAGGTCGAAGCGGAAGATCCGCCAGTGCTGGGAGAGCTCCGGTATCTGCCGGTCCCACATGTGCCAGGTGGTGCCGAGCGAGGGGCCGATGACGAGGACGGGGGCGTCCTGCGGCCCGTCGAACCGGTACTGCAGGGTGTGCACCGGCTGCGCGTGGGACGCCTGCCGGGGCGGGGCGGGCTGCGTCGGTGGCGTGGGCTGCACGGGCGGAGCCTGCTGGGCCGGCGGCGGCACCGGCTCCAGGTGTGCGGCCTGGAACGGGGTGTGCTCGGGCTGCGCGTGCGACGGCGGCGCCGATGTGGTCTGCGGTCCCTGGAACGGATCCACCGGCTGGAGGTGCAGCCCGGGCTGTGTGCCCTGCGCGGCGGCGTACGGATCCACGGGCTGCAGGCCCGGGAACGGCTCCACGGGCTGCAGGGCCGGGAACGGATCCACCGTCTGCGGCCCCTGGAACGGCTGCTCCGGTGGTGCGGACTGCGGCCCCGGGTAGGACTGCGCGGACTGCGGGGTCTTCGTCTCACTCACATCGCTCACTTGCTCCAGGTTAGTGAGCGCCCTGTAGGCCTCCGGTCAGGGGGTGGCCGCAGATACGACATATACGACAGGGGCGGCCGGATCGGTCATGTCGACACTGATGTTCTGGGTGGGACGCGGGTCCTTGTTGGTGTGCGTGGTGCCCGCCCAGTCGGCGCCGGGGCCGAAGTACCAGCCGGCGATCTTGGTGTCGCGGGCCCCGATGGTGACCTCGCCCTCCTGCAGGGCGGCGCGACCGCTGCCGAGACGGCTCAGGAACCGGTCGAGCCCGGCGGACGACGTGCGGAACTGCACGTACATCCGGCTGGCCTTCCAGTTGTTGGTTTCGTAGTACTGGACGTCCAGGGCGTTGCCGGGGATCGGCAGTTCGAAGATCCTGCGCTGCATCCGGGACGGCCAGCCCTCGCGCATCCCCTGCGCGGCGGCCTCGGCCTCCTTGTCCTGACCGGAGCGGCGGCTCTGCCCTGCGGAGATCAGCAGATAGCCGGCCGGGACGCCGATCAGCAGCACGATGATGGTCGCCGTGATCAGGCGCCGGCGGATCGTCCGGCGCCGGTCCTGCGGGGGCCTGCCGCTGCCCTCGCCGGGGGGCGAGGACTGGCGCGGCACAACGGGGTGCTCGGCTGTGGTCATGTTCTGGGAATCCCTAGGAGGTGCGGGTGTTGCGCGTGGAGCGGATGGTGTTCGCGGCCTGGTCGTAGATCTGCGCATACCGCTCGTACCGCTCGACGCGACGGCGGTTGGTGCGGCGGAACCTCCGCGCGACCAGCCGGGCCAGGTCGGCGGCGCCGACCATACCTGCCTCCGGGCCGAGCTGCGCCTTGGCGATCCGGGCCTCGGGCCGGTAGCCGCGGCCGGTGAGGTGGCGTTTGAAGGCGTCCCTGGCGGGGCCGATCAGCAGATCGTCCGCGGCACTCACGCCGCCGCCGATGACGAAGCAGGAGGGGTCGAGCGCGGCGGCCAGATTGGCGATGCCCACGCCGAGCCACTGGCCGATGTCCTGGAGGAGCTCGATGCACATCGCATCGCCCTCCCGGGCCAGTTCGGTGATGAGCGGCCCGGTGATCTCGGGGATGTTCCCCTTGACGCGCTCGATGATGCCGTGGGCGACCGGGGAGTCCGCGGCGGCCAGCTCCCGGGCCTCGCGGACCAGGGCGTTGCCGGAGCTGTACTGCTCCCAGCAGCCACGGTTCCCGCAGGGACAGCGGTGCCCGCCGGGCACCACCTGCATGTGGCCGAACTCACCGGCGACGCCGTACTTGCCGCGCTTGACCTGACCGTCCTCCAGGATCGCGCCGCCGATGCCGGTGCCGAGCGTGATCATGACCAGATGGTCCTCGCCGCGCCCGGCGCCGAAGCGCCACTCCGCCCAGGCGGCGGTGTTCGCGTCGTTGTCGACCATGACGGGGACGACGAGGCGCGAGGCCAGGGCGTCCCTGAGGGGTTCGTCACGCCAGGCGAGGTGCGGGGCGAAGAGCACCTTGGAGCGGTCCGCGTCGACCCAGCCCGCCGCGCCGATGCCGACGGCGTGCACGTCGTGCCGGTCGGAGAGATCGAGGACCAGCTCGACGATGGTGTCCTCGACGACCTTGGGGCTCTTGGACTTGTCGGGCGTCTCGGTGCGCAGCTGCTCCAGGATGTTGCCGTCGGCGTCGACGACGCCCGCCATCACCTTCGTACCCCCGATGTCGATGCCGACGGTGGGCACCCGGGGCGCGGTGAGGTGCGAGCGCCGCTCACGTGTGCCGACGGTCCGCAGGACGGTGGCGCGGGCGGAGCCGCGGTGTGTGAAGTCGCGGTACGTGCTCATCGTCCCTGCGGGGTCTGGGGGGGCCGGGTGGTGATGCTCCCGGCGACGGACGGCGCCCGTCGGGCTCGATTCTGCCACTGCCGGGGCGCCGGGGCGGGCGGCCGGGCCCCGCAGCGCCCCGGTGGCGCCCCCGCCCCAGAGGGTGTCGGGCGGGTCAGGGTCGAGCCCGGCCATGATCCGCCGGAGAGTCCTGAACTTCTCTAAGGCGTGTCGTCGGTGTCCGGGCGCCGCGGTGACGTGGCCCGCTGGAGCTCGTGGCTGAGCTCCTCGAGCTCGCTGCCGCCCGCCATCTGGCGGGTCAGCTCGTCCAGCGTGATGCCGTCCTTGGTGTGGCTGCCGGACATGGCACCCCGCTTGAGCAGCACGAACCGGTCTCCGACCAGATATGCGTGGTGCGGGTTGTGCGTGATGAGAACCACGCCGAGTCCGGCGTCCCGGGCGGCCGCGACGTACTTGAGCACGACCCCGGACTGCTTGACGCCGAGCGCCGCGGTGGGCTCGTCCAGGACGAGCACCTTGGCACCGAAGTAGACGGCCCGCGCGATGGCGACGCACTGGCGCTCGCCGCCGGACAGGGTGCCGATCGGCTGGTCGACGTCGCGCAGGTCGATGCCCATGCGCAGCAGTTCGGAGCGGGTGGTCTCGCGCATCTTCCGGACGTCGAGCGTCTTGAACGGGCCGACACCCGTCGTCGGCTCGGAGCCGAGGAAGAAGTTCCGCCAGACGGGCATCAGCGGGACGACGGCCAGGTCCTGGTAGACGGTGGCGATGCCCCGGTCGAGGGCGTCGCGCGGGTTGGCGAGCGTGGTCTCCTCACCGTCGATGAGGAACGTGCCGGCGTCGTGCCGGTGCAGGCCCGCGATGATCTTGATGAGGGTGGACTTGCCCGCGCCGTTGTCGCCCAGTACGCAGGAGATCTCGCCCGCGTGGACCACCAGCGAGACGTCCTGGAGCGCCTTGATGTTGCCGTAGAACTTGCTGACGTTGTCCAGCTCGATCAGCGCCCGGGGGGCCGGGGTCATCATTTCGTCGCCTCCGCGCGCTTGCGTACCCATGCGTTGAGCAGGGTGGCCAGGAGCAGCATGGCTCCGAGGAAGAACTTGAACCAGTCCGGGTTCCACTCCGCGTAGACGATGCCCTTGCTGGTCATACCGAAGATGAACGCGCCGACCGCCGAGCCGATGGCGGAGCCGTAACCTCCGGTGATCAGGCAGCCGCCGATGACGGCCGCGATGATGTACGTCAGCTCGTTGCCGACGCCCTCACCGGACTGCACCACGTCGTACGAGAACAGCAGATGCTGCCCGGAGACCCAGGCGGCGAAGGCGACCCCGAGGTAGAGCCCGACCTTGGTACGGATCACCGGGACGCCGACAGCGCGGGCCGCGTCGGCCTCGCCGCCGACCGCGAAGATCCAGTTCCCGAAGCGGGTACGGAGCAGGATCCCGGTGGCGATCGCCACGAGCGCCGCCCACCACAGGATGGTCACCTTGAACTCGACCCCGCCGACGGTCCACGCCGAGGCGAAGACCTTGCGGGCCGAGTCGAAGCCCTCCATGTCGCCGATGGACTTCGTCGACACGGTGCCGCTGATCAGCTTGGTGAAGCCGAGGTTGAGACCGGTCAGCATCAGGAACGTACCGAGCGTGATGATGAAGCTCGGAAGTTTCGTACGGGTCAGCATGAGCCCGTTGAAGGCGCCGACGGCCAGGGTCACCAGCAGCGACACGAAGACGCCGACCCAGACGTTGGCCGTCATCTGGTAGCTGAACATCGACGAGACCAGCGCGGAGCTGGTGACCAGCACACCGGCGGAGAGGTCGAACTCGCCGCCGATCATCAACAGGGCAACCGGCGCCGCCATGATCCCGATGGTGGACGCCGCGTACAGCACCGTGCCGAGGCTGGACGCGCGCAGGAAGCTGTCGGCGACGATCGAGAAGAAGAGAAAGACGGCCGCGGCGCCGACGACCGATCCGAGTTCGGGGCGGCCCAGGAGCCTGCGCAGCGGTGAGGTGCGCAGCAGCCGCTCGTCGGCCCCGGAGGGCGCGGGTGGTTGCTCCGTCGTGGTCATCGGGTCCCCCGCTTCGTGTACTCCGCCAGCTGGGCTGCGTCCTTCGAGGTGATGATCTGCGGGCCGGTGAGGACCGGGCGGCCGCCGCCGAGCACATTGCGGTTGTAGCGGTACAGCCAGAGCAGGTCGACGGCCTCGTACCCCTGGAGGTACGGCTGCTGGTCAACGGCGAAGCCCAGGGTCTTGTCCTGGAGTGCGGAGGCGACCTTGGCGTTCAGGTCGAAGGTGTCGACCTCGGCCTTGGAGCCCGCGGTCCGCTTCGCCTTCACAGCGGCGTCGGCGAACGGCGCGCCGAGGGTGACGACCGCGTCGATGCTCTTGTCCGCCTGGAGCTTCGCCTCGATGGACGCCTGGACGTCGGGCATGTTGGTGCCCTCGACGTACAGGTTCTGCATCTGCCCGTCGAAGGTCTTCTTCGCCCCGGCGCAGCGCTGCTCGTGCCCGATGTTGCCCTGCTCGTGCAGGATGCACAGGGCCTTCTTGCGGCCGCGCGCGTTGAGCTCGTCGCCGACGGCCTCGCCCGCGATGGACTCGTCCTGGCCGATGTGGGTGAGCGCACCGAACGCCTTGGACTCCGCGGAGCCCGAGTTCACGGTGATCACCGGGATCCCGGCCCGGGTCGCCTTGGCGACGACGTCCTTCAACGCGTCGGGCTTGGCGAGCGTGACGATCAGCCCGTCGACCTTCTGGTCGATGGCGGCCTGGACGAGCTGGGCCTGCTGCTGCGCCTCGTCGTTGTGCGAGTACAGGAACTTGATGTTGTCCTTGATGGCCGCCTGCTTCGCGCCGTTCTGGACGATGTCCCAGAAGGTGTCGCCGTCGCCCGAGTGCGTGACCATGGCGAAGGTCCAGCGGGGTGTGTTCACCGCGGACCGGCCCTCGGCGGCGGCCCGGGCCGCGCGCTCCTCCGCCCGCTTGCCACCGGTGCTGCTGCATCCCACGAGGGAGGCCCCGAGCACCGCCGCAAGCACGGCGCCCATCGCACGTACCCCTGTCCGAACCCTTGCCACGACGTGGTGCCCTTCTTGTGCTGCTCGCTGTGCTGCTTGGTGCCGACCGGGGGTGTTACCGACCGGTCGTGCTGGCCAAGTATCCCCGAGCCCGACTCGGCGCCGCCCGGCAGGGGCGGGCCGTGGGTGTCGGCACGGAGGGGGCACGGCGGTCCGCACGCGGGTCACCGGGTACCGCGCGCGGTGTATTTCTCCAGCTGCGGCACGTCGGCGGCGGTGACGATCGCCGGGCCGGTGAGCACGGGCTTTCCGCCGCCGATGACGTTGCCGTTGGTCCTGTCGAGCCACAGTTCGTCGACGGCGAGATAGCCCTGGAGGTAGGGCTGCTGGTCGACGGCGAAGCCGACCTCGGAGGCCTTCAGCCGCTTGACGACCTCGGCGTTGAGATCGAACGTGTCGACCTCGGCCGTGGAGCCGGAGCCCTCCTTCGCCTTGACGGAGGCGGCGGCGAACGGCGCGCCGAGGGTGACGATCGCGTCGATGCTCTTGTCCGCCTGGAGCTTCGCCTCGATGGAGGACGTGGAGGCGGGCATGTTGGTGCCTTCGATGCTGAGGTTCTCGACGCTTCCCTTGAAGGTCTTCCTCACCCCGGCGCAGCGCTCCTCCAGCGACACATTGCCCTGCTCGTGGATGACGCAGACGGCCTTCTTGCGGCCCCGCTTGTTGAGCTCCTCACCGACGGCCTCGCCGGCGACCTTCTCGTCCTGCCCGATATGGCCGATCGCTCCGAGACCCTTCGAGAACTGCGCGCCCGAGTTGATGGTGACGACGGGGATGCCCGCCTTCACGGCCTTGGTGACGGCGTCCGCCACGGCTTCCGGTTTGGCGAGGGTGACGACGATCCCGTCGACCTTCTGGTCGATGGCGGCCTGGACGAGCTGGGCCTGCTCCTTGCCCTCCTTGTTCGCGGAGTACAGGAACTCGACGTTGTCCTTGGCCGCCGCCTGCTTCGCACCGCTCTGGACGATGTCCCAGAAGGTGTCGCCCTCCCCCGAGTGCGTGATCATCGCGATCTTCATCCGGGGTGTGGAGACGCCCTTGGCCCCCTGCCCGCTGCCGCTGCCGGACCTGTCCTCGGAGCTCTTGCCGCCGGAGCTGCTGCATCCGGCGACGACGGTGACGGCGAGGCTGATGGTGCAGATGGCGATCAGGGGTGCTGCCTTGCGAGAAGTACGCATGGTGGGTCCGCCTTGTCTCCCGGCCGCCCGAGTGCGGCTTGGGGAGTTGTAGCGAGGAGCGGGGACACCGTCAACGGGCCGATATGCGGGCGTCAGCGGACAAGCAGCTGGAAATCGAAGGCGTAGCGCGACGCCCGGTAGATGTGCGAGCCGAATTCGACCGCCCGCCCGGTGTCGTCGTACGTGGTGCGTTCCATGGTCAGCAGCGCCGCGCCCTCGGGCTCGGCGAGCTGTGCCGCCTCCTCGGCCGTGGCGAGGCGGGCGCCGACGGTCTGGCGGGCGCTGTGCAGGGTGACTCCGGCGGCCCGCAGCATCCGGTAGAGGCCGGTGGCCTCCAGTCGTTCGGTGGACAGGTCGACGAGGCCGGCCGGCAGGTGGTTACGGAGCAGGGCCATCGGTTCGCCGTGCGCGGACCGCAGCCGTTCGACGAGGTGGACCTCGGTGCCTTCCGGGAGGCCGAGGGCGGCCGCGGTCGCGGCGGGAGCGGGCTCGACCGTGTTGCGCAGGACGCAGGTGGTGGGGTGCTGCCCGGCCGCCTCCAGGTCGTCGTACAGGCTGCTCAGTTCGAGCGGACGCCGCACCTGGCTGTGGACGACCTGGGTGCCCACCCCGCGGCGACGGACCATCAGTCCCTTGTCGACGAGCGACTGGATGGCCTGGCGGACGGTGGGCCGGGACAGGCCGAGCCGGGCCGCGAGCTCGATCTCGTTGCCGAGGAGGCTGCCGGGGGCGAGCCGGCCCTTCTCGATGGCCGCCTCCAGCTGCTGGGACAGCTGGTAGTAGAGCGGGACCGGGCTGCTGCGGTCCACGCCGAGTTCGAGAGCGGCGGGGTCGGCGGTGGGTTTGGACACGGCAGGAGCGTAGCTGTCACGTCCGGACGGCCGGTAGTCAGGTCGTCCTGTTGTCCGGACAATCAAGGTGTCCCTTCGATCGCGTCGCTCCCCGGGTGAAGCCGTTGCAGGTGTACCGCTGGAGGAAGAGGAGGGCGATCAGGGTGGGCAGGACGACGAGCACCGCGCCCGCCGAGATGTTCTCCCCGTAGGCGAGGCCGGCCGTCGAGGCGGGGCGCCGCCTCACGGCGCCCGACGGTGGACCGGTGGACAATGACGCCGGATCCGTACGGGGTGTCGGAGCTGCGGTTGGAGACGTCGAACACACCCTGGTTTGTCAGGACATATAGTTGACAGCGCAGCTGGTGGGCGGCACGTTGGGTCCATGCGTATCGGACTCATCGGCACCGGCCGGATCGGTTCCTTCCATGCGGGCGCGCTGGCCCGCCACCCCGAGGTGGACACCCTGGTGGTGACGGACACCGACGGGGCGCGGGCGGCCGTGGTCGCGGACCGCATCGGCCACGCGACAGCCGTCGGGTCCGCGGCCGAGGTGCTGGGCGCGGGGGTGGATGCCGTCGTGATCGCCTCGGCCACCTCGGCACATGCGGAGCTGATCGCACTGGCCGCACGGGCGGGCCTGCCGGCGTTCTGCGAGAAGCCCATCGCACTGGATCTGGCGGGAACGCTGGGCGCCCTGCATGAGGTCGAGCGGGCCGGGAGCGTGCTCCAACTGGGCTTCATGCGCCGCTTCGACGCCGGTTACGGTGCGGCGCGCAGAGCCGTGCGGAGCGGGGCGCTGGGCAGGCTCCACACCGTCCGGGCCATGACGTCCGATCCCGCGCCGCCGCCCGCCGCGTATCTGCCGTACTCCGGCGGCCTGTTCCGGGATTGTCTGGTCCACGACTTCGACATCCTGCGGTGGGTGACGGGCCGTGAGGTGGTGGAGGTGTACGCCACCGGTTCGGATGCCGGTCCCGCGATGTTCCGGGCGGCGGGCGATGTCGACACGGCGGCGGCGCTGCTGACCCTGGACGACTCCACACTGGCGACGGCGACGGCGACCCGGTGCAACGGCGCCGGGTACGACGTACGGATGGAGCTGGCGGGCGAGCTCGACCAGGTCGCGGTCGGTCTGGACGACCGTACGCCGCTGACGTCGGTGGAACCCCAGGGCCCCGCCGCCCCGGCCAAGCCGTGGCCGGGGTTCCTGGAGCGGTTCGCCGCGGCGTACGAGGCGGAACTCGACGCGTTCGTACAGGTGGTGCGGGGCGAGGCCGCCAACCCGTGCGACGGCCGGGAGGCTCTGCACGCGCTGCGGATCGCGGAGGCGTGCGAACTGTCACGGCGCGAGCACCGGCCGGTGGCGGTGGCGGAGATCCCCACCGGCTGACGGCGCGGGCCCCGCTACCAGGCGACCGGCAGCCGCTCGGGGCCCGGATCAGCATGCCCGTACGCCGGGTCAGGGCGGCGGGATGCGCGTCCAGGACCAGTCCGGGGCAGCGCTCCAGCAGCGATCCGATCGCAATCCGGGCCTCGATGCGGGCCAGGGGCTCGCGGCGGCCACCCGCGCCGCCGCGTCGACCGACGGTTGGACAGCCGCGGGTCGAGGCGGGTTCCCTTCACTGCGTCCGGGCGGAGAGCACGGTTCCCTGGGCGACCGCGCACAGGGCTTCCGCGCCGTCATCCGCCGCGGCGAACAGATCGCAGCGGACCACCGCCTGGCGACGGCCGGTGTGGACGACGGTGGCGCGGGCGATCAGGGTGCGACCGGTGGCCGGACGGATGTACTGGATCGAGAAGCCACCGGTCAGTACGGCCGGCCCGAGGGTCGTTCCGGCGGCGAAGGTGATCGAGTTGTCGGCGGCGTACGACAGGACGCCGCCGTGCACAAAGCCGTTCTGCTGCTGGAGTTCCTGCCGGATGTCCACTTCGAGGGTGGCGGCGCCGCCCCCGAAGGCGGTGATCCGTGCCCCGACGAGCCCGCTGAACGGCTGGCTGTCGAGGACCTTCTGCGCCATCTGCATGTCAAGTCCGCTCATGACAGGCCTTCTTATCTCACCAGCGCACCGGAAGCTGCCGGACCCCTCGGATCAGCATCCCGGGCAGCCAGTCCAGCTCCGCACCGGCCGGGTCGAGTGCGAGATCCGGGCACCGCTCCAGCAGCGTACGAATCGCGATCCGGCCCTCCATCCGGGCCAGCGGCGCCCCCATGCAGAAGTGCATGCCGTGGCCGAAGGCCAGGTGACCCTGGGCGTCGCGGCTGATGTCGAAGTGGTCCGGGTCCGGGTAGCGAGCGGGGTCGCGGTCGCCACCGGCCAGGGCGACCAGGATCGCCTCGCCCGCCGGAATGGTCCGGTTTCCGATCTCGACCGGCTCCCGGGCGAAGCGGAAGGTGGCGGTCTCCACCGGTCCGTCGTACCGGAGCATCTCCTCGACGGCGCCGTCGATCAGACCGAGGTCGGCGCGGAGTGCGGCGAGTTGTCCGGGGTGGGCGAGCAGGGCCCGTACCCCGTTGGAGATCAGATTGACGGTGGTCTCGTGTCCGGCGACGAGCAGCAGGAAGGCCATGCCGACGAGTTCGTCGGGCGACAGTCCGTCACCCTCCTCGTCCCGCACCCTGATCAGCGCGCTCATCAGGTCGTCGCCGGGAGCGCACCGCTTGTCCTCGATGAGCTCCACGAGATAGGCCCCCATCGCGCGGACCGCTTCGCCTCCCGTGTCCGAGGACGTCGGGGCGACGATGCCGTTCGACAGCAGGCGGAACCGGTCGCGGTCCAGGTCCGGCACGCCGATCAGCTCGCAGATGACGGTCATCGGCAGCGGGAAGGCCAGCGCGTCGATGAGGTCGCCGCGCCCTGCGGGCATCATCGCGTCGAGCAGTTCGTCGGTGATCTGCTGGACCCGCGGCCGCAGCGACTCGATCCTTCGGGCGGTGAACTCGCGGGCGACGAGCTTGCGCAGCCGGGTGTGGTGCGGCGCGTCCATCTCCAGCATGTTGGCGTTGATCGGATCGCCGTCACCGATCCAGAGGTCCGAGGTCCGCCAGTCCTTGCTGAGCCGTTGGTCGGCGAGGGCCGCACGACCCTCCTCGTACCCGACGACCAGCCAGATCCGCTCGGCGTCATCGGTGCGGATGGTGTGCACCGGGCCCTCGGAGCGCAGCTTCGCGTACGTCGGATAGGGATTCGCGGTGAAGTCGTGGACCCCGCGAAGATCGATGTCGACTGCGGACACGGTTCAGCCCCTCCCGGCCGGCTCGGTTCGATCGCCTCGGATCGAACCGTCTCAGCGTACGTCGCCCGCGCCGTCGTCCTCCTCGTCGAGCAGCCCCGCATCGTGCACCAACAGCGCTATCTGGACACGGTTGTTGAAGTCGAACTTCGCAAGAATGCGTGACACGTGCGTTTTCACGGTGGCCACGCTGAGATAGAGACTCGCGGCGATCTCCGCGTTGGAACGGCCGCGTCCGACGGCGATCGCTACCTCGCGCTCCCGCTCGGCGAGACCGGCGATCCTCCGGCGTGCCCGCTGGGCCCGGCCCGCGCGGTCGTCCGCGCCGGTCCCCGCTCCGACGCCCGCGGCCCGGTTCATCAGCTGCCGGGTGACGGCGGGCGACAGCACGGGGTCACCGGCCGCGACCCGGCGCACCGCGTCGACGATCTGTGCGGGCGGCGTATCTTTCAGGACAAATCCTGCGGCCCCGGCGCGGATGGCTCGCAGCACCTGCTCATCGGCGTGGAAGGTGGTCAGGACGACGACTTCCGGGGCTTCGGGGCGGCTGCGCAGCGCCTCGGTCGCGGCCAGTCCGTCCACGGTCGGCATTCTGATGTCCATCAGCACCACGTCGGGGCGGAGCCGGTCGACGAGGTCCGCGACCTCGGAGCCGTCCGCTCCCTCCCCCACGATCGCGATGTCGTCCGCGCCGCCGAGCATGAACGTCAGCCCGGCCCGCACGAGCGGATCGTCGTCGACGATGAGCAGCCGCACGGGCTGTGCCGGAGGATCCAGGGGGGTGGTCATGAGGTCCACGGTAGCCAGGCCCGGATCCCGAATCCGCCGTCGGGTTCGGGCCCGTGGCCGAGGCGGCCCCCGGCGAGGGTGGCGCGCTCGGTCAGGCCGATGAGGCCCTGGCCGGAGCCGGGAACCCGCTCGAACGGTTCGACGGGCGCCGGGTTGCGCACCTCAATGGTGAGACCGTCGCCCGGACCTCCGGTGACGGTGACGGTGACCTCGGCTCCGGGGGCGTGCTTACGGGCGTTGGTCAGGCCTTCCTGCGCGATGCGGTAGACGGTGCGGCCGGTGGCGGCGGGGGCGGCGGCCGGGTCGGCGATCCGGTTGTCGAGGGTGACCTTCATACCGGCGCGACGGGACTCTGCGATCAGCGCGTCGAGGGTGGCAAGGGTGGGCTGCGGCCGGTTGCCCTCCCCGTTGTCACCGGGGCTGCGGAGGACACCGATGATCTCGCGGAGGTCCTGGAGCGCCTCGTGCGCGCTGTCCCGGATCACCCCGGCAGCCCGGCCGACCTCGGCGGGGGGCGCGTCGGGGCGGAATTCGAGGGCGCCCGCGTGGACGCTGAGGAGGGTGAGGCGGTGGGCGAGTACGTCATGCATCTCGCGGGCGATGGCCTCGCGGGCCAGCCGCTGCGCCTGCTCGGCGCGGAGCTCGGCCTCGGTCTCGGCCCGGTGGGCGCGCTCGCGCAGGGTGATGACGAGCTGGCGCCTGGACCGCACGACCATGCCCCAGCTCAGCACGAGCAGGACCAGCAGCACACCGATGATCGTGGAGGCGACGAACGAGGTGTCTGGGTCGGGGCGCAGATACGGCTGTACGGGGGCGACGGCCAGGGCCAGCGCACCGACGGCGGCCACCGGTTTGAACGGCCGGTGCACGGCCACGCTGAACAGCGCGACGAGCATCGCCCCGGCAGCGACCGGTTCGACGGTGGCGAGCAGCGTCAGGACCACGGCCAGTCCGACCGGCCACCGGCGCCGCGTCCACAGCGCACAGCAGGCCGCGGCACCCATCAGCGAGTCGACGAGGACGACCCCGTCGGGTGTGGTGCTGTCGGCGTCGATCGCGGCGGCCGCGAGCAGGCCGATGCCGGCCGCACAGAGGAAGGCCGTGATGTCGACGACCCAGTCCCGTACTGTGCGGCGCGCCCGGCGGCCGTGGTCGCCGGGCAGCTCGGGCTCGGCCATGGCCGAGGGAAGCAGCCAGCGGTACTCCGTACGCGTCATATCGACAAAGCTACTCAAGTGACGGGCTCGTACCGGCCGTGCGGGAGCGGGACGCCACCAAAGTTGCCGGATCGGATACTTTCGGCGCGGTGCCGCAGACCGGCGGCCGACACCGCGGCCGGAGCGGGCCCGCGAGGCTCTCCCCCATGAAGAAACTCTGCGAGTCGGTCGGCTTCATCGTGTTCATCCAGGGCGTCGCCGGACTGCTGCACGAATGGACGGGCTGGTTCCGGCTCTGGGCGGTGGTGCGGCGGCTGGAGTTCCTCAGCGGCTACCCGGTCTTCGTCAACATCGTGCTGGTGGTGGCGGGCGCCTCGGTGATGGTTGCGGCGGACCGGCTCCAGGAGTAGTGGCCTGTCCCGCCGCAGGGAATGGATCAGCGAGCGGCGTCATGCTGCTTCGACGACAAGGCGGACGACGCAGTCGCCGCGGAGCGTCGGTGACTGACGACAACGCCGCAGGTGGAGTCGCGAGGCCTCGGGAGCCGACGCCCTGTCGTGGGACAGGCCGTAACCGGCCGGCTCACGGGGCAGCGGCGGCGCGACGCCCCCAGCCGGTCCCGGCGAGGACGAGCACCGCGCCCACCACGCCCAGGACCCCGAGCCGTTCTCCTCCGATGGCGATGCCCGCGGCGGCGGCCCACAGAGGTTCCGTACCGAGCAGCAGGCTGACCCGGGACGGCGAGGTGCGGCGTACCGACCACATCTGCACGAAGAACGCGAAGAGCGTGCAGAGGACGGAGAGGAAGAGCAGCCCGCCCCACTCCCGGACACCGAACTCCGAGGCCACCGCCCACGGTGACGCCCCCGTGCCGGGCACACCGGCGAGCACGGCGAAGACGGCGACGGCGCTGCCGAGCTGCACGGTGGTGAGCGACAGCGAGTCGGCGCCCTGGACGGACGTCATGCGGGCCATCAGCAGCACGTGCAGGGTACGGGCGAGTGCGGCCACCAGCATCAGCAGATCGCCCACCGAGGGGCTGGTGAAACCGCCGCCCTGGGTCAGCAGCACCACACCGGCGACGGACAGCGCGGCGGCGGCGAGGAAGGCCCCGGGCGGCCGGACCCGGGTCACCGCGGCCTCGGCGAGCGGTGTGAAGATCATGGTGAGGCTGATGATGAGGCCGGCGTTGGTCGCCGAGGTGTGCACGACGCCGTACGTCTCCACCAGGAAGATCCCGCTGAGGACCGACCCCAGCAGCCCCGCGCCGCGCCACTGCGCCGCGCTGAGCGCCCGCAGCCTGCGCCAGCCCGCGGCGGCCAGCACGGGCAGCACGATGACGAATCGCAGGACGAGAACCGCGACGACGGTCTGCGTGGTCGTGATGCCCTTGGCGGCGAGATAGCTGGCGCCCCAGACGACCGCGACGAGCAGCACGGGCAGATCGGTGAGCCAGGCCCGGCGCCGTGGTGCGAGGGCGGGCAGGGCGATCGAGGACACCTGGTTTCTCCTGGCACTCGTGGTTCTCGTGATGCTCCACAGCGGGAACCATGGGGAGACCGCACCGGCTCACCCGCGGAACGATCACGGTACCGGGAGGTCCCCGGCACCGGGAACACCTGTCTCACCGCTCGGGTGCGGCCTGCGCCCCCGCACAAACGGGCCCGGGAACCCGGGTGCAGGGGCGACGCGCGCAGTGGTCACATGGCGGACGGGCGGGTCCAGCGGCGGGCACGACGAACGGCGAGCGGGGCGGCGACGCGTTCGGTCTCCCGCCCTGCCCGGCGAGGGCGGCGCCAGGACCCTCGTCCGCATCCCGACGAGGCACGGAGGGCCGCCCGTCCGGGCGGGCGCGGTTCAGTCGTCGACCGAGCCGGACCGAGCCCGGCCGACGGGCCGGTAGGTGTGGATCGCGATGCCTTGGGGGGTGCGGGCGGTCATGCACCGCTGTCTCTTCCGGCCCCGCTTCCGCCCGGATCTCAGCGGTCCACCCGACGGAGCCTCCGCCGCTTAGGTGTCCGTTTCCCGCCGGTCACCGTGCGGCGAACGGACTTTCCTTGTCCCTGTCGAAACAGCAGCCCCGACCGGCAAGGAGTCCACCATGACCAGCACCGACACCAGGACCGCACTCGTCACCGGCGGCAGCCGCGGCATCGGCGCCGCAACCGCGCTGCGGCTCGCCCAGGACGGCGCCGATGTGGCGCTGACGTATGTGCAGGACGAGGACGGCGCCCGTGAGATCGTCCAAAAGATCGAGGCGTACGGCCGCCGCGCGCTCGCCCTGCGCGCCGACTCGGCCGACCCCGAGGCGGTCCCGGCGGCCGTGCACGAGGCCGCGGACACGTTCGGCCGGCTCGACATTCTCGTCAACAACGCGGGCATCGGCGTCCTCGGCCCCATCGACTCACTCACCCCGGCCGATGTGGACCGGGTGCTGGCCGTCAATGTCCGGGCGGTGTTCCTCGCGTGCCGGGCGGCGGCCACCCGGATGGAGCGCGGCGGTCGCATCATCTCCGTCGGAACGGCCCTGAGCAGGCGCGCGGGCGGTCCGGGCGGCACGCTCTACGCCATGAGCAAGTCGGCCCTCGCCGGTCTCACCAAGCCGCTCGCCCATGAGCTCGGCCCGCGCTCCATCACGGTGAACCTGGTCCAGCCGGGCCCGATCGACACGGACCTGAACCCGGCCGACGGCCCGTACGCCGCGGGACAGCGCGCCGGCACCGCCCTGGACCGCTTCGGCACGACGGCTGAAGTGGCCTCCCTGATCTCCTACTTGGCCGGTGACGAAGCGGCGTACATCACCGGTACGGAGGTGGTGGTGGACGGCGGCCACGCGGCCTGACCCGTACTCCGCCCGGCCGCGCCCTCCCTGTCCCGTGCCCCTGCCCGTCCTACCCTGGTCAGGATGGTTTCGAACGACAAGGGAGATCATGACCGAGACCCCGGTTCACCCCCTGGGCGGCGGCCGCACCCTCCCCGCCGTCGGGCTCGGCACCTGGCCGATGAAGGACGACGCGGCGGAGGTGGCGGTGGCCGGAGCGCTGGACCTCGGATACCGGCTCATCGACACCGCACTCAATTACCGCAACGAGACCGGCACCGGACGCGGGATCGCCCGCAGCGGTGTGGCGCGCGAGGACATCGTCGTCACCACCAAGGTCCCGGGCAGGCATCAGGGTTACGAGCGGACCCTGGCGTCGTTCGAGGAGTCCCGCCGCAATCTCGGGCTCGACTACGTGGACCTGTATCTCATCCACTGGCCACTGCCCCGGGTGGATCTGTACGTCGACACCTGGAAGGCGATGATCCAGCTCCGCAAGGACGGGCTGGTGCGCTCGATCGGCGTCTCCAACTTCACCGCTTCCCAGCTCGACCGGCTGGAACGGGAGACCGGGGTGCTGCCCGCCGTGAACCAGATCGAGATGCATCCGCGCTTCCCGCAGGAGGAGCTGCGGGCCGTGCACGCCGCCAAGGGCATCGTGACCGAGAGCTGGAGTCCGCTGGGCCGCGGCCGCGATCTCCTGGCGGACCCCGAGCTCGTCGCCGTCGCCGCGGCGCACGGGGTGACCCCCGGTCAGGCCGCGCTGCGTTGGCACACCCAGCTGGGGGCGGTCCCGATCCCGAAGTCCTCCGATCCGGGGCGGCAGCGCCAGAATCTGGAGATCTTCGGCTTCGAACTGACGGCGGACGAACTGGCCGGGATCTCCGCCGGACCGCGGCGGCGGTACGGCGGAGACCCGGATGTCCACGAGGAGTTCTGAGCCGTCAGGACTCACGGATCACTGACGGCTGGGCGTGAGCTCCGCCATCCGGGACCAACCGTCGCCCGGCACCTCGACATTGATGATCTCCGGGGACACGGCGACGAGGTCCGCCATCAGGTCCATCGCCGCCGCGAAGTGCTCGGACTTCACATGCGCCTCTCCGGCCTCGGGGGACGCGAAGGCCTCCAGGAGCACGAACTGGTCCGGGTTCTCGACGCTGTACGACCACTCGAAGAACAGGTTGCCCGGCTCCTGACGGGTGGCAAGGGTGAAGGGCTCGACGGCGGGCAGCCAGTTGTCGCGCTCTTCGCTGTGGACGGTGAACTTGACGGCGATGAAGATCATGACGACTCCTGCTCGGGATGTGCGACGCACCCAGGGTCCCATAAGCCCTGGATGCGGACGCATCGGGCACACCCGAGGGTGTGGCGGAAGCAGCCGCGCACGAAGGAGTGTCAGGCGCCGCCACCCGCGAGGCGGCAGGGTCGCCCGTCGTCGTCAGCCGCCCAGTTCCTGGTGGCGGGCGGCCAGTCGTGCCGCCCCTTCCCGGGTCAGCGAGCCGAACAGCCGCAGTCGTGAGATACCGCCGTCCGGGAAGATGTCGATCCGGACGTGCGTGGCGCGCACGTTCTCCGGGAGGACGAAGCGATGGTTCGTGTCGGGCTGCAGCCGGGTCCGCGGCAGGACCTCTGCCCAGTCGCCGCTCGTCCCGTCCCGCACCGAAAGGCTCGCCCAGCCCGCCGAGTTGCCCTTGAGGCAGGCGGTATCGATCTCGACGGCCCGGATCTCCGCCTGCTCGGCGAGCCGGTAGCGGATCCAGTCGTTGCCCTGGTCGCGGCGGCGTCGGGTCTCCCAGCCGTCGTCCATCTTGCGGGAGCGACCGGGCTGGATGGTGTTGGTGGCCGGGGAGTAGAAGCGGTCGGAGGCGTCCTCGACCTGGCCGCCGTTCTCCAGCGCGGCGAGGTCGAAGGTGGTGAGGGCGGCCAGCCAGGCGGGGTCGGGGGCGACCTCTCCGTGGACCCGGAGGCGGGCGATCCCGCCGTCGGGGTGCTGGTTGACCCGCAGATGGGTGAAGCGCCGGTCCGCGTCGACCACGAAGCCGTTGGCCGCGTGGCCGCCGACGGCCGTACGGGGCACGAGGGTTGTCCACTCCACGTCCGGTGCGAGGAGTTCCTCGGGGGACGGGGAGCCTGGCACGGAGGCCGCTTCGACGGAGACGGCCTGCGGGTGGTTGCCGCGGAAGTGGGCGGTGTCGACGACGATGCCGCGTACGACGCCGGGCGCGCCGAGCCGTACCAGCGCCCAGTCGTGGTCCTCGTCCGAGGGGTGCGGCTGCGCGGCGCTGACGCCGCGGCGGCGACGGGTCTCCCAGCCGTCCATGATCTTGCCCTTGTGCCCGAAGTGCTCCGGGTCGAACTCCGCGGGCCCCGGCTTCAGCAGGTTCTCACGCTCGGCGAAGAACTCGTCGTTGGCTGCGATCACACCCGCGCCGAGCCGCCGGTCGGCGAGATCGACGAGGTGGGTGAAGGGGAAGTCGGCGGTGCGGTAGTCGGCGTACGGGTCGCCGCCTGAGTACGGCTCGGCGGCACCGGTGAAGTGCGCTGTCGCCGTCATGGTCAGTGGTTCCTTTCGAGGAGACGCCCGGTGGGCTCGGCAAGGACGCCGTCGGCCGCGATCCGCCGCCCGCGCAGCCAGGTCGACTTCACGACACCGTGCAGGGTCTTGCCGGCGTAGGCGGTGACCTGGTTGCGGTGGAAGAGCTCGGCGGGGTCGACGGTGAAGGTCTCGTCGGGAGCGAGGACCGCGAAGTCGGCGTCGCGCCCGGCCTCGATGGCGCCCTTGCGGGTCAGTCCGGCCAGCTCGGCGGGGGCGGCGGACATCCAGCGGACCACGTCGTCGAGCGAGTGGCCGCGCCGGCGCGCCTCGGTCCAGATGGCGGGCAGTCCGAGCTGGAGGGAGGAGATGCCGCCCCAGGCGGAGGCGAAGTCCGGCGTCTTGAGGTCCGCGGTGCAGGGCGAGTGGTCCGAGACGATGCAGTCGATCGTGCCGTCGGCGAGCCCGGCCCAGAGCGCATCCTGGTTGGCGGCTTCCCGGATCGGCGGGCAGCACTTGAACTCCGTCGCCCCGTCGGGGACTTCCTCCGCGGTGAGGGTGAGGAAGTGCGGGCAGGACTCGACGGTGACGCGTATGCCCTCCCGCTTGGCGGCGGCGATCAGCGGCAGCGCGTCGCCGGACGACAGGTGCAGGACGTGGATGCGGGCGTTCAGCCGCCTGGCGTGCGCGATGAGGCTCTCGATGGCGGTGTTCTCGGCGTCGCGCGGCCGGGAGGCGAGGAAGTCGGCGTAGGCGGGTCCGCTGCGCTGCGGCGCGGCCGCCAGGTGGTGCGGGTCCTCGGCGTGCACGATCAGCAGCCCGTCGAAGCCGGCGATCTCGGCCAGGGAGCGGGCCAGCTGCTCCTGGTCCAGCTCCGGGAACTCCTCGACCCCGGAGGGCGACAGGAAGCACTTGAAGCCGAAGACCCCGGCCTCGTACAGCGGCCGCAGGTCCTTCACGTTGGACGGGATCGCGCCGCCCCAGAAGCCGGTGTCGATGTGCGCCTTGGCGGCTGCCACCTGCTGCTTGGTACGCAGATGACCGACGGTGGTGGTCGGCGGGACGGAGTTGAGGGGCATGTCGAGCAAGGTGGTGATCCCACCCGCCGCGGCGGCGCGGGTGGCGGTCCAGAAACCTTCCCACTCGGTGCGGCCGGGGTCGTTCACGTGGACATGGGTGTCGACGAGGCCGGGCAGCAGGACGTCGTCACCGAAGTCCTGGAGCCGGGCACCGGCCGGCACCTCGGTGTCGTACGGCAGGACGGCGTCGATCGCACCGCCTGCGACGGCCACCGCCGCGGGGCGCGTCCCCTCGGGGGTGACGACGCGCGTCGAGCGCAGTACCAGGTTCACGTCCGCACCGGACACCCGTGCTCCTCACTTCCGCATGGTCGGCGGCTCACGGCCACCGAAAAAATTCAACGAACTGTTGAAGGAGTCTTCACTCGGGATTCGAGCCCGTCAAGACCCCACCATCCTCGCCGGACGGCGAGCGGACCACTCGCACACCCGATTGGAGATTTCCACAAAGTAAAAGACTCTTTTCGGAGAGCGGAACGTAGCATGGGCCAGGTGCGGCATCGCGGAACGGTCCGGCCGATCCCGGACACCCGGACAAACAGGCCCTGACCGGCCAGGACGCCGCACCGGGTGCAGTGTGCCGATCGGGAACCTCCCGGTAGGCTGCTGCCTTGCCCATCCGCCTCGAAAGGACCGTTGACGTGCCGCCGTCCCACGCCAGCACATCCGACTCCAAACCCGCCGGTTCCAGCGGCGGTGTGCAGTCACTTGAGCGCGCCTTCGATCTGCTGGAACGGATGGCCGACGCCGGTGGCGAGGTCGGGCTCAGCGAACTCTCCGCGAGCAGCGGACTTCCGTTGCCCACCATTCACCGGCTGATGCGCACCCTGGTCGCCTGCGGCTATGTACGCCAGCAGTCCAACCGGCGCTATGCCCTCGGCCCGCGCCTGATCCGGCTCGGCGAGTCCGCGTCCCGGCTGCTCGGGACCTGGGCCCGTCCGTATCTCGCGCGGCTCGTCGAGGAGACCGGCGAGACCGCGAACATGGCGCTGCTCGACGGCGACGAGATCGTGTACGTCGCCCAGGTGCCGTCGAAGCACTCGATGCGGATGTTCACCGAGGTCGGCCGCCGGGTGCTCCCCCACTCCACCGGGGTGGGCAAGGCGCTGCTCGCGCACACTCCGCCGGAGGAGGTACGGGCGCTGCTGGCCCGCACCGGAATGCCGGCCGCCACCGAGAAGACGATCACCACCCCGGACGGTTTCCTGGACGCGCTCGACCAGGTCCGCCGGGCGGGCTACGCGGTCGACGACAACGAGCAGGAGATAGGGGTCCGCTGCCTGGCGGTCTCCGTACCCAACTCCCCCACCTCGGCCGCGATCTCGATCTCGGGCCCGGCGGGACGGGTGACGGAGGCGGCGACGGAACGGATCGTGCCGATCCTGCAGCAGGTCGCGAAGGAGCTGTCCGACGCGCTGGCCAGCAGCGGTCCGACCGGCTGAGACCCTACGGACGCAGTGGTGCCCGCCGGGCAGGGACCCGGCGGGCACCGACGTGTTCGGGTCAGCCGGGCACCGCTTCCGTCAGCCGCCCGTCCCGCATCACCACCGTCCGGTCCGTCCGGTCCAGATGCGTCCGGTCGTGGGTGACCAGTACGGTCGCCGTCGACCGTTCCCGGGTCAGCGCGATGAGCAGCTCCAGTACCGCCGCGCCGCGCTCATGGTCGAGAGCGCTCGTCGGCTCGTCGACCAGGAGTACCGCCGGATCGTTCATCAGTGCCCGCGCGATATTGATCCGCTGGCGCTGACCGCCCGAGAGCTGGTGCGGCCTGCGGCCCGCCTCGTCGGCCAGACCGACCGCGTCGAGGAGCTCCAGCGCCCGCCCGCGGGCGCCGCGCGTGGTGCCGCCCGACAGATGGGTCATCACCTGAAGCTGTTCGACGGCGGTCAGCGACGGCAGCAGGTTCGGCTGCTGGAAGACGATGCCGATGCGTTCGCGGCGCAGCGCCGCCTTCTCCGCGCGTCCGAGTCCCGCCGTCTCCCGGCCCGCGACCACGACCTGCCCCTCGTCCGGCGTGACCAGCGTCGCGGCCACCGCGAGGAGGCTGGACTTACCGGAGCCGGACGGTCCGACGACCGCGGTGAGTGAGCCCTCGGGGACGTCGAGCGAGACCCGGTCGAGTGCGGTGAGCCGGCCGTCGCCGTCGGGGTAGGTGAGGGTGACATCGGCGAGGGTGAGGGTCATCGGGCACTCCCGAGTGCGGTGAGCGGGTCGACGGCGGTGATCCGCCGGATGGACAGTGCCGCCCCGAGGGCACCGAGGGCGATCATGACGGCCGACGGAACGAGGACGGTCGCCGCGTCGAGGACGAACGGCACGGCCCCGCCACTGACCGCCGCGCCGATGCCCGAGGCCAGGGCGGTGCCCAGTCCCGTACCGATCGCCAGCATCACGACCGCCTGCCCGAGCGCGTCGCGCAGGAGGTACGGGGTGGAGGCGCCGAGCGCCTTGAGGACGGCGACGTCGCCGCTGCGCTGGATCGTCCAGACGGTGAAGAAGGCCCCGATCACCAGGGCCGAGATAGCGAAGAGGAAGCCTCGCATCAGCTGGAGCGAACCGTTCTCGGCCTGGTAGGAGCCGATGGCGGTGAGCGAGTCGTCGAGGGAGAGCGTGCTGGTGCCGGCCGCCGTGTCACCGGCGGCCAGATCGGCGTCGCCGGTGGTGGTCAGGGCGATCACCGTGGCGTGCGGCGCGCCGCCGGTCCCGCTGTCCGCGAAGCGCTGCCAGTCGTCGAGCGAGGTCCACACGACCGGCGTATGGCTGTACGAGGCATCTCCCGCGACCGCGGCCACACGCACCTCGACGCGGCCGAGTCGCACCCGGTCGCCGACGGCGGCGCCGAGCTCGTCGGCGGCCTGCTCCGAGAGCACGACCCTCCCCGGGGCGACGCGCGCTGCGCCGGCCGTCGGGGCAAGGCCCGAGTCCTGCTCGACACCGAACGCCGACACGGCAGCCGTCCCCTCCCCTCCGACGGCGGCGGCGTTGAGCGTACGGATGCCGAGGGGCCGCGCGGCACCGACACCGGGCTGCTCGGCCCAGCTCCGCCACGCGCTCTCCCCGACGGTCGAGTTGGTGAAGGACACCGACTGGCCGTCGGGCGGGGCGGCGAACGCGAGGTGGTCGGCGTTCAGCCCCGTGACGGCCGAGGTGTTCTCCCTGGCCAGACCGGCCGTAAGACCGGACAACAAGCCCACGAGCAGCGTGATCAGCACCACGACCGTGCCCATGAGCGCGAACCGGCCCCTGGCGAACCGGAGATCTCTCCATGCGACGAACATGGCTCCAGCCTCGGTCGGCCGGTCCGCGAAAACATCGCACGCCGGTGGGGCCTGACATCAACCTTTCGATTGACCGGCCGCGGACGCCACGCGTCTACGCTGGAACGCATCATGGATTCGCGTTCGCACACCCCGGTCGCCGCCGCGCTGCGGCTGTGTCTGCACGCACTGCTGCTGGGACTGCTGGCGCTCGCCGCGGTGCCGGCCGTGAGCGACGGCGCATCGAGCGCGACCGCCGTGGTCGTGCTCGCCTGCGTCATGGCCGCCGTCTACGCGGCGGGTGCGCTCGCCCCCGCCGTGCAGCCGCAGAACAGGGCGGCCGCCCTGTGGCTGTCGCTCCTCGGGGCGCTCTGGCTCGCGCTTCTCGTCCTCTCGCCGGACGCCCTGTGGCTGGCTTTCCCGCTGTACTTCCTGCAGCTGCATCTGCTGCCGATGCGCTGGGGTCTGCCCGCCGTCGTCGTCACCGCGGCGGCTGCCATCACCGGCTTTGTGCTGCACGGCGGACAGATCACGCCCGGCGCGTTCATCGGGCCGCTGCTCGGTGCGGCGGTCGCGATCGCCACGGTCCTCGGGTACGACGCGTTGTTCCGGGAGAGCGAGCGGCGCCGCAAGCTGATCGAGGAGCTGGTCTCGACCCGGGCGGAGCTGGCCGTCGCCGAGCGGACGGCGGGAACGCTCGCCGAACGCGAGCGGCTGGCCCGCGAGATCCACGACACGCTCGCGCAGGGTCTGTCCAGCATTCAGCTGCTGCTGCGCGCCGCCGAACGCACCCTTCCGCCGGACGCCCCCGCCACCGCGCATGTGCGCCGGGCCCGCGAAGCCGCGCAGGAAAATCTTGCCGAGGCCCGCCGCTTCGTACGCGCCCTCTCCCCGCCCGACCTGGAGAACGGTTCGCTCGCGGGCGCCCTCGAACGCCTCTGCGCGCGCACCACCGGACCGGATCTGGCGGTGCAGTTCGCGGTCAGCGGGACGCCGGTGGAGCTGCCGACGCCGTACGAGGTGGCGCTGCTCCGCACCGCCCAGTCGGCGCTGGCCAACACGGTGCAGCACGCCGCGGCCCGGCGCGCGGAGATCACGCTCAGCTTCATGGACACCTCGGTGTCGCTGGACGTCGTGGACGACGGCCGGGGCTTCTCGCCGGGCGCACCCGCGGCCTCGAGGGACACGGAGACCAGCGGTTTCGGTCTCCCCGCGATGCGGGCCCGGGCCGGTTCGCTCGGCGGCACGCTGAGTGTCGAATCGGCCCCCGGCCAGGGCACCGCCCTGGCGCTCACCCTCCCCCTCCCGCTGCCCGGGCACGAAGAGAGGTCGGCCGCATGAGTGCCACCCCCATCCGCCTGCTGCTCGCCGACGACCATCCGGTGGTGCGTGCGGGGCTGCGGGCCGTCCTCGACACCGAGCCGGACTTCCGCGTGGTCGCCGAGGCCGACACCGCCGAGCGGGCCGTGGCGCTCGCGGCGACGGGCGAGTTCGACGTCGTGCTGATGGATCTCCAGTTCGGGACGGGCCTGCACGGCTCGGAGGCCACCGCGGCGATCACCGCGGCGCCCGACGCGCCCCGGGTCCTGATCCTCACCACCTACGACACGGACGCCGACATCCTGGCGGCCGTGGAGGCGGGAGCGAGCGGCTACCTCCTCAAGGACGCCCCGCCGGAGGAGCTGGCGGCAGCGGTGCGCACGGCGGCGGCCGGCCGTTCGGCGCTCGCCCCGGCCGTCGCGCACCGGCTGATGGACCGCATGCGGACGCCCGCGGAGGCCCTGACCAAGCGCGAGCTCGAGGTGCTGCAACTGGTCGGTGAGGGACTGTCGAACCTGCAGATCAGCAAGGCGCTGTTCCTCAGCCAGGCGACGGTGAAATCGCACCTGGTACACATCTACGCCAAATTGGGCGTCGACTCCCGCACGTCGGCGGTGGCTGCGGCAACGGCACGGCGGCTCATCCGCCGCTGACCCCCGCCGCACCCCCCTCCTCTCAGGGCGGGTGTCGGAAGTCCCGCCGTCCGCCCGAAGGGTGGGCCCGGCGGCGTCCGGTGCGTGCGATCGCAAGGCGGAGGGTCGTCCTCGTACTGGAC